>NZ_DJTL01000024.1:0-2911 GCF_002439205.1 Exiguobacterium sp. UBA6309
AAGCGGGTCTTATTTGTCTCTGTCAGCGCAAAGATGCGCTTTTCCCTGTAGGAGTTGCGTGAAACGCGTCATTCTTTTTGTTACAAGATAGGGGTGGCAGATTATCATTCTGCCACCCCTATCTTTGTAGAGACTGACTGTTGAGTCAGCCCCTTTCCTATTCACTGACTCGTCATCAATTTCCCCAAATTGATGTTACGTATTCCGGATGATCGATGAATGGATTCCGGTTTTTTTGCCACTTCTCGAAGATGACATCGTTGCGACGTTTCTCGAAGCTATCAACTGGGTCAAGCTTATTCCATGCTTTCAGCGTCGACAATTTGCCGTGTAACGGGTTCGTACCATTATTGACGTTTTCTGAAGCTTCGAGATCGATTTCTCCGCCACCTTCATAACGAACCGCCATGTAGAAGATCATCCGCGCGATATCACCTTTGACACGGTTCGGTGGTTCCCACGAATCACTATCGCGGTAGCAATCACACCCACTGTACTTCGTACCACCATTGTCGAAGTCAAGATTCCCACGTGCGCTGTTGACGACGACATCTTCCGGACGCAAGTGATGCAAGTCTGTTCCAGGACCGTTCGTCGTACCAAAGTCACCGTGTGACTTTGCCCAAACATGTTCACGATTCCATTGACCGACATTCCCACCATTACTGCTCTTTGAAATCGATTTCCCCGTGTATAACTCGATGACGTTATTCGCATTGTTTGGATCTTGATCCGTTTCTTTCAGTGCTGTCCATACCGTGTCGTATGACACTTGTGTATGATTATCGATGATATCGTGCAGCGATGCCTTCAACGCTGCCCCTGTCTTGCCCGCTGCTGGTAAATAGTATGCATCGATCGTCGATTGTGATGTAACCATCTGCGGACCTGCTGAAACTTGTTTTGGATCAACTGTTTTTGCTGTGACCGGTGTAAAGACGATTGACCCGAGTGCAAGTGTTGCGGCAAGCGCACCTGTGACCTTTGACTTCCAGTTCATGTGTGTTCCCCCTTAAATGGTATGTATGAGAGCGGGTGTTACACGCTCATTTTCACACCGAATCCATTCCTGGTGGAAGATGGACGATAGACCTGCTTTTTTGTAGATGAGTCGTCGTTCAGAATATTCATTGAAAGGCAACGGTTAGATGGTCCTGATTTTTTTCATTCATGACGTCAATCCCATCGAAATAGTACTTCAGAAGAAATATTCTAGGGTCAAAAGTCACGAACAAAAGAGACTTACAAATAAGAATCCGGGATGATATTCCTCCTGTCTGAAGCTTTCCTATAATAAATAATGCAAGCGATTTCACAAATCATAAGGAGGTCTTTACGTGAAACAAAAAAGATGGATTTTAGCAACCGTCGCATCCGCTGCTTTTTTAGCGCCACTTGCGCAACCGATTGCAGTCGGTGCAACAGCTGACAATGGTACGATGATGCAGTATTTCGAATGGTATGTGCCAAATGACGGTAACCACTGGAACCGTCTCGGGAGTGATGCAACAAAGCTCGATCAGCTCGGAATCACATCGGTCTGGATTCCCCCTGCTTACAAAGGTACCTCGCAAAATGATGTCGGATACGGCGCCTATGATTTGTACGATTTAGGTGAGTTCAACCAAAAAGGAACGGTCCGTACGAAATACGGCACAAAGGCGCAATTAAAAACGGCGATCGGACAATTGCATACCGCCGGAATCGATGTCTATGGCGATGTCGTCATGAACCATAAAGGTGGCGCCGATTTCACGGAAGCCGTCACGGCAGTCGAAGTCAATCCGGGTAACCGTAATCAAGAAGTCTCTGGCGATTATCAAATCCAGGCATGGACGGGCTTCAATTTTGCAGCGCGAAATAACCTCTACTCGAACTTCAAGTGGAAATGGTACCACTTCGACGGCACGGACTGGGATCAATCGCGTTCAAAAAGCGCCATCTACAAGTTCCGCGGTACTGGTAAAGCGTGGGATACGGATGTCTCAGGTGAAAATGGCAACTACGATTACTTGATGTATGCGGATCTCGACTTCGATCATCCAGAAGTCCAGCAAGAAATGAAGAACTGGGGTAAATGGTACGTCAACGAACTTGGTCTTGATGGGTTCCGTCTCGATGCCGTC
Organism: Exiguobacterium sp. UBA6309; assembly: GCF_002439205.1. Lineage (NCBI taxonomy): Bacteria > Bacillati > Bacillota > Bacilli > Caryophanales > Exiguobacterium > Exiguobacterium sp. UBA6309. Next base: position 2,127 of record NZ_DJTL01000024.1, read on the forward strand.
AAGCATATCAAACACGGTTACTTAGCGGACTGGCTCGCGAACGTTCGTCAGACGACGGGCAAACCATTGTTTACAGTCGCAGAGTACTGGCAGAACGATCTCGGCACGTTGCAAAACTACTTAAGTCGGACGAATTATCAACAATCCGTCTTTGATGCACCGCTTCATTATAAGTTCGAACAGGCAAGTAAAGGCGGCGGGTACTATGACATGCGGACGATCTTTGACGGTACTCTCGTCAAGAGCAATCCAGCCCAAGCCGTCACACTCGTAGAGAACCATGATTCGCAGCCTGGACAATCGCTTGAATCAACGGTTCAGTCATGGTTCAAACCACTTGCTTACGCGATGATTCTGACACGTGAACAAGGCTATCCGTCGGTCTTCTATGGTGACTACTATGGTACAAAGGGTACGTCGAATCGCGAAATTCCAGCACTCGCTTCGAAAATTGATCCGTTACTTAAAGCACGGAAGGACTTCGCATTCGGGAAACAAAATGATTACCTCGATAACCAAGACATCATCGGTTGGACACGTGAAGGTGTCTCAGACCGTGCGAAATCAGGTCTTGCGACGATTCTGTCAGATGGTCCTGGCGGTAGCAAGTGGATGTACGTCGGGCTTCAGAACAAAGGAGAAGTTTGGACAGACATCACTGGAAACAACACGAAGTCGGTCACGATCAATCAAGATGGCTACGGTCAATTCTTCGTCAATGGTGGTTCAGTCTCCGTCTATCGTCAACAATAAGCAATCAAAAGAGGCTGACTCAAAAAAAGAAT
>NZ_DJTL01000015.1:0-72637 GCF_002439205.1 Exiguobacterium sp. UBA6309
CATTCTTTTTTGAGTCAGCCTCTTTCGCTGTTTAAAAGCAATCTTATGAACGGAACATCGTCGGATCATCTGGAACGTTCTCCAGGTAAGTGATCCGTCCGTTTTCATTAAGACGTGCGATATCTTTTCCGTCTTGCGTGAAGACGCTACCGTCTGCCCGTTTTCCGCAAACTGCCCAGCGTGTTTCATACGTTCCTGGTGTTGTTTCTTCCCAGCCGGCGTACATGTGCTTAATATCCTGATTCGCCGTGAACACATGACGGACGAATTGTTTCCAGGCGTCGATGCCGTGTTGTGGTTGTCCGTTCAGAACGAACGTGATGTCTGTCGTAAACAAGGAAACGAGATCCTCGAACGCTTGTGCGTCCGTGCGTGACGCGTCGAATAAGTCGAAATAACGATTCAATACCATAGTAAAAACCTCTTTCTGTTCATTAAAGTGTCATCATCCGATCTGTGATTAACGCATGCAACCGTTCTAAATGTTCCGGTGGACAGGAGGTATCGATTGCTTGACGGATCGAGCCGATTGATTCGCGCTTCAACGTCGATTGCCAAGCATCTTCTGCCTCTGTCATCAGATTCGAGAGCAGACCGATCTCCTGTTCCTGAATCCCCATCAAATCTTCAAAGACACCACTTGACGCGTACAATGTCTGTTTGCCCTCAATGGCTTGATAGACATCGAAGATTTGAATTTCTTCTGCCGGACGTCGCAAGCGAAAGCCCCCTTTGACACCCGGTACGGAATACAACAGATCCGCCTGAACGAGTTTTCGTAAGAGCTTTTGGAAATAGGTCGGTGAAGCACCGAGTTGCTGACTAATGAACTCACCGGACAAAACGGCGCGCTCCGGCAGGAAGGTTAAGAGCAACATCGCATAAACGGATTGCTCGACCCCGGTTTTCATTTGCATAGAAAGACTCCTTTCGTTAAACGTGGATAATATCTATCCATAATAGTTTCATTCGAAAGGATTGTCGAGTTTTATGCTCTCACAAAACCGTCACACCTTTTCGACAGCATCTGCATGGCATCCCCGTTCCAGATTCGATATACTAAATGTACGATATGTGAAAATATTCACTAAAAGTCGTTCACACTTCGTGAAAGGACGTTTGTATATGAATCCATTAAAAGGAATCGTCCAGATTCCACGTAGTATTCTCATTCAATTCATCATCGCGGCTTTCCTAATGGGGATCGCGGTCGTCGGTCAGTCATATGGCATCGTGTTGACGGTCGATCGCATTTTCCTAAAAGAACAACCGTTTGAAGCCGTCATTCCTTTACTGCTCGTCGTTCTCGGGATGCTGTTGCTCCGAGTCGCCGTGACGTATTGGAACGGTCGTCTTGGTACGACGTTATCGGCACACATGAAGCAGGCGCTTCGGGAAGCACTCGTTGCGAAATATACGAGTCGCTCAGTCGAGATGATGCTACAAGGGCAAGCGGGACAGAAGGTCAGTGTCTTGCTCGATGCAGTAGACGAGATGGACAGCTACTATAGTCAATATTTGCCGAAAGTCGTCCAGACGACGATCGTTCCCTTGATGGTCTTGATTGCGGCATTCAGCTATGACTGGATCACGGGTCTTGTCATGATGATCACGGCGCCATTCATTCCGTTGTTTTACATCATCATCGGCATCATGACGCAAAAGCGGGCCGATGCTCAACTCGAGAAGATGACGGCATTCTCAGGAACGTTCCTCGATACGTTACAAGGACTGACGACCTTGAAGTTATTCGGTCGCGCGAAACGACAGCGTGACGTCATCGAAAAAAGCAGTCTCGATTTCCGAGATGCGACATTAACGGTCTTGAAGCTCGCCTTCTTGTCGTCATTGATGCTTGAGTTCATCTCGATGCTCAGCATGGGAATGATTGCACTTGAAGTCAGTCTGCGTTTGATTCTGTTTCAAAGTATCACCTTCATCCCGGCATTCCTGATGCTCGTGTTGGCACCAGAATACTATCTTGCCTTAAAAGAGATGGGAGCTGCCTTCCATACAGGGCGCGGTAGTGTCGCGGCAGCAAAACAGATCGCAGCCGAACTAACAGCAGACGATCGTCCTGTTGCCTTCGGTCAATCGGAACTCACGACCAATCGTCCACCACGAATCATCTTGGATGAAGTTGATTTTACGTATCAAGAAGGACGTTTTGCCTTACAAGACGTGACACTTGCGATCGAGCCATATCAAAAGGTGGCGTTGATCGGTCGCAGTGGTGCTGGTAAGTCGACTGTCTTACAGTTGATTGCCGGACTCGCGGATCCACAAGAAGGACGGATTCTACTCGACGGAACCGAGCGCGGTCAGGTGGAGGAAACAAGCTGGTTCCGTCAGTTGAGCTACATTTCTCAACATCCATATCTGTATGCCGGAACACTGGCAGAAAACATCGCGATTGGTGAGCTTCGTCAAGCGACGCCGGAAGAGATTTTCGAAGCGGCACAGGCGGCAGGGCTCGAGGAGTTGATTGCGACGTTGCCTGAAGGGATCGACACGGTGATCGGAGAGGGTGGACGCGGTCTATCGGGTGGCGAAAAACAGCGTGTTGCGTTAGCACGAGCGTTCTTGAAACGCCCGAACGTCGTCGTCTTTGATGAACCGACGACTGGACTTGATGTCAAAACGGAGCGACTGCTCCAACAAGCGATTGAGCAACTCGGACAATCGGCAACGGTCATCACTGTTGCGCACCGTTTGCATACGATTGAACGATCGGATCAAATCGTCGTTCTCGACGGCGGACGAATCGTCGATCGCGGCACCCATGATGAACTGCTTGGACGTGATTCGGAATATGCGCGGATGCGGAGCGTCCAGAGAGGGGAGGAAACACGATGAAGGAATTACTAGGAGTCTTTCGGTTGATGGTGCATCAAAAACGGGATATCGCCTGGTCGATCTTCTTCGGTGTCCTCGCTGGAGTGACAGCGGTCGGTTTATTCGCAGCAAGTGGGTACCTGATTTCAAAGGCAGCCTTGTTGCCACCGATCCAGACACTCGCCGTCTTGATCGCCCTGCAAAAAGTGTCGAGTCTGACGCGCGCCGTCAGTCGGTATGCGGAACGTTACTATTCGCACCGGGCGACGTTTACCATCCTTAGTGACATCCGAACGTCATTTTACCGTCGTCTCGAGCCGCTTGCGCCAGGGATTTTTGGTAAGTACCGCAGTGGGGATTTACTTGCGCGGATCGTCGGGGATGTCGAGAGTCTGCAAAATACGTTCTTACGTGTCCTCTATCCGCCGATCGTGTTACTGCTCGTTTTCTTCTGTACGATCTTTTTTGTCAGTTTCTTCTCATGGACGATTGCCGGGATTCTGTTGCTTGGTTTAATTTTGACCGGTTTCTTGATTCCGGGATGGTTCGCGTACCGTGAACAACGCTTCGCCCGTTCAGTCCGTGTCCGACGTGGTGACTTGTCGACAGAAGTGACAGAGTTATTCCAAGGCTATCGTGATTTGAAGATTTACCAACAGCTCGACCAAAAGGAACAGAACTTGAATGCCGTCGCGAAACGGTATGTCGAGGAAGAGAAACGTAATGGTTTACACGCTGTCTCGAACCTGGCCTTAAATACGATGGTAACGCTGATCATCTCTTGGCTTGTCCTCGGTGTGGGTGCCTATCTCGTCGCAAGCGGACAACTCGAGGGAGTTTTCCTCGCTTTACTCGTCATGACATCGCTGACCGTCTTTGAAAATGCGGCACCGATGGCGATTTTACCCGGCTTCTTTGAAGATAGCCGCCATGCTGCGACACGACTCGATGAAGTCGTGACTGAGCAAGAGGAGCCGACGTACGCTCCGTTCGTCCTCGATCAGGTACCGTCCTTTGAAACGAATGCGCTGACGTTTACGTTTCCTGATGCACCCCGTCCAGTCTTACGTGACGTCACTGTTTCGATTCCGGCTGGTAAGAAGACGGCGATCGTCGGAGCGAGTGGTTCCGGGAAATCAACGTTACTTCAATTGATGTTACGGATGTATCCGACGGACGGATTAACGATTGCTGGACAGGACAGTCAGACGGTTGATCCGGAAGGACTCTGGCAGCACGCGAACGTCGTCCTGCAACAAAATCACTACTTTTATGGAACACTTCGTGATAATCTACTTCTCGCAAACGAAGCAGCGACGGACGAAGCAATGCGACAAGCACTCGATGATGTCGGATTAACGACATTCGAGTTGAGTGATCGTGTGTTTGAAAAAGGAGAGAACTTATCCGGAGGAGAAAAACAGCGGCTAGCGATTGCCCGCGTACTCTTGCGAGAAGCATCACTTTACTTGCTTGACGAACCGACGTCATCCGTTGATGCTTTGACGGAACAGATGATTCTCAAGCGACTGTTTGCGCGAGCAACGGATGCGACACTTGTCCTCGTCAGCCACCGCTTAGCGGGTCTTGAAGCGATGGATCAAATCATCGTCATGGATCAAGGACAAGTCATCGAAGTCGGAACGTATGCCGAATTGATGACACGACAAGGGGCGTTTTATGAGTTAAAACAAGTCGAACAGTCGGTGTTTGCTCCGATTGGCTAATAAGTAGTAAAAGATAGAGGGTAATCAACAAATGTTTGACGAACAGAAGGTCGTTTTCCGAATGAAAAATCGGAAAGCGACCTTTTTTGTTAAATAGGAGAAGAAGCAGATTCATCCTCGACTCCTACAGGAAAAGAAAGCAACAAAGTAGCTTTCGTCAGGGATAGATAAGACCCGGCAGATCGCAAGAAATGCGAGTTGTCGCGGCTTATCTCCCGCCTGTGGAAAGAGAGGATGATATACGCGGATGGTTTCTTACATCGCACTACTTCTTCAAATAAGAAAGAGTCAAAAAGACATGACAGTCCACCTCTGAAATGGTAAAGTCTAGAAAAAACGTGGAGGGGTTTCATGCATATCAAACAATCATCCATCGTCGTCGATCAGACGACCGTCTCATATGATCATTTTCAAATGGGATCCAAACAGGTCTGCTTCTTGATCTCGGGAGCATCGTACGTATACGACCATCCATACTTTTACTACAGTCGAATGGCATTACTCGCGCGAGGCATCGATGTCATCTGCATTCACTATGTGACAGAAGATCTATTTTCAATGTCAGACGCTGAATCAAATGCCTGCATGACGCGCCGGGTTGACGCTGTCGTCTCGGAAGTGCTGGCAAAGCATCCATACGAAAACGTTCAGTTTATCGCAAAATCGTTAGGCACGATTCCGCTTGCCGCGTTACTTGCTAAGCCGAGTCTACAGACAGCGCGCTTCGTTTTCTTAACACCCGTCCTAAATGAAGTGGTTGAACAAATCGCCACCTCGACGCAAGCTGGACTGATCGTCATTGGCACGGCCGATAAGTTTTATGATGAAGCGGCACTTGAAACGTGTCGCACCTCACAACTGACGATTGATGTCATCGAAGGAGCGAATCATTCCTTGGATCAAGGATTCGAGGTCGATTCGTCACTTGCAGTTCTCGGACATGTCATTCGTCAGATCGAAGCCAGTCTATTCGAACCGCTACATAAGTAAAAAATCCGTCCAGCAGAGAGCCTGCTGGACGGATTTTTTAGTATGGACGAAGTAAGGCGCGAACGGGACTACCATCGCCGTCGACGAGCGGGAGCGGGACGGCATTCAAGTGGTAATCACCAGGCGTGATCGCATCGAGGACGAGTCCTTCGAGGATATGGATTCCATGCTGTGCCAGTGCGTGATGGGCTGCCATTTCCTTGCTATCAATCGCATCGACGCTTGGTAAGTCAAGACCAATCAGCGAAATCCCGAGTTCTCCGAGACGTTCAGCAAGACTTGGTGTCAACACAGGAATCGTCTCTGGGAAAGTCGATTTGTCGATCCAACCATCCGTTTTGATGATCAAGCGCTGGACGTCATTTAGCTCAAAGCCATCTAAATCAGCGGCTGTGATTTCTGTACGCCCTGGTAAGTAAATGACACGCGCGTGGCCGATATAGAGGTCTGGATCCAGGTCGATGATTTTTTGTCCAGCATCATCAAAATGAAACGGCGCGTCGACATGGGTACCGGTATGCAGACTCATCGTAACTTTGCCGACGTTAACGGAACCGGTGTCTGCCTTATTCCATGTCAATGTGGATTCAAACGGTGTATCCCCCGGCCACGTCGTGACGTGACGATCAAGTGGTTGTGAAACATCAATCCATCGTGTCATCGTTTCATCCTCCTCATAATGTCGTGCGGACCGACCACAGTTCCGGGAAGAACCGGTGGTCGAGCACACGCCGTAGATAACTGACACCAGACGAACCACCCGTTCCTGGTTTTTGTCCGATGATCCGTTCGACGGTACTCATATGGTTAAAGCGCCACATCTGTTGCTGGCTCCCGATATCCAGTAGTTTTTCACCGAGTTCATACAGATCCCAGTACCGCTCGACATCAAGATAGACGCTTGCCCAAGCGGCCTCGACACTTGTATTCGGTGTCCAGTCTTGCGTGACATCACGCTCAAGGACGGACGCGTCGATCGGTAGCCCATGGCGCGCCATCGACCGGATCGTTTCATCGTAGATGCTTGGTGTCTTCAAGTCTTCGAGCATCATCGAATAGAGTGTTTCATCATGTGCATACACTTTTAGCATCTGCTCATTCTTGAAACCGAGCGCGAATTCGATTTGCCGGTTTTGATACGATTGGAAACCGGATGAGTGACCAAGTGCGTCACGGAATTCCAGATATTCGGCAGGGGTCAAGGTCGACAAAACATTCCACGACTGGATCAACTGGTGCTGAATCTTTGAGATCCGTGCGAGCATCTTAAACGATGATTCGAGATCATCGTTTGCAACGGCTTGCGTCGCTGCACGCATCTCATGCAGGATCAGCTTCATCCAGAGCTCGCTCGTTTGATGAATGATGATGAACAGCATCTCGTCATGATGCCCCGATAAGCGATGTTGACTTGTAAGCAATGGATCCAGTTGCAAATAATCCCCGTAGGACATATCTTTCTTAAAATCCGTTTGAATCGATGCTTCAATAGACGTAGGATCTGTCTTTGTCATTCCCATTCATCCCCTTTATCGAGTTAATTCAGTTTTCGTTTTTCAGCGGTCTTCAGTTGTTCTGGATGCGCCCGTTTCCAGAAGAAATAGGCGATCGATAAGAACACTAACCACGGTATACCAAACTTCAAGACGATTTGGAAATCTGTGAACCATGTCGTCAGGACGAGTGCGAATAACAACAATGCACCGAGGGCCGTCAGATACGGATAGCCCATCATCCGAACCGGTAATGTCCGTCCACCTTCACGTTCCCAGGCTTTACGGAAGTACAAATGGGAGATGAAAATCATGAACCACGTGAAGATCGCCCCGAACATCGAAATCCCCATCATGAACGGATAAGAGACGCTCGACTGACTGCTGATGATCGCTGCGAGAAAAATGCCGAGTGTTGATAAGGCGAGTGCAAAGAGCGGTACACCTTTTCGATTTAAACGACCAAATACTTTTGGCGCATACGTTGCCTTGGATAATGAATACATCATCCGTGTCGAAGCATACAGCTGACTGTTCATCGCAGACAGCGCTGCTGTCAGGATGATGAAGTTCATGATACCGCCTGCATATGGAATCGATAGCATCTCCATTACTTTGACGAACGGACTTTGATCGACGCCGCCTGCTTGTTGCCACGGGACAATCATCAACATTAAAGCAATCGTGACGACATAAAACGTCGAGAGACGGAAAACCGTCGCTTTTAATGCTTTCGGTACGGCAACGTCTGGGTCCTTTGCTTCACCGGCAGTGACAGCAATCAATTCCGTTCCGAGGAAACTGAACAGGGAGATGAAGATCGCAATCCAGAGACCCGAGAAGCCGAATGGCATGAAACCACCATCATTCGTGAAGTTTTGTGGACCGATCTCAGGGCTCGGACTACCGATGACCAAGTAAGCACCAAGCAGGATGAACAGTAAGATGGCACTAATCTTAATGACCGAGAACCAGTACTCAAAGGTTGCGAACGTATTGACTGTCGTAGCATTGATGTAAATCAACGCGGCAGCGAATACGAGAATCCAGACAACCCCGGGAACGTCCGGGAACCAATATTTCATATAGATGGCGATTGCACTAACTTCAACGCCGATCGCGAGAACGTTTGCGATCCAATACGAATAGCGGACGAGAAAACCCGCGTACGGACTAATGTATCGTTCGGCAATCGTGCCGAACGAGCCAGATGTCGGATGGGCGACCGTCATTTCAGCCAGACAGCCCATTAAAAGTAGGACGATGAAGGCGCCGACTGCGTAACTGATCAAAACGCTCGGCCCAGCAAGACCGATTGCAAGCCCACTTCCGAGGAAGAGACCGGTACCGATCGCGCAGCCCATTGCAATCATCGTGAGTTGGCGTGTCTTGAGTTCACGCCGTAATTCAGTAGGTTGTTCCATGGTGTACTCCTTAAGCAACGACTTCGCGTTCATTCGCGAAACGTTCGTATTCTTTATCTTCCATGATTCGTTTAAGTGTCGCGACGACGTCATAGACATCGGTAAACGTGTTGTAAAGCGCGACGGGTGCTAGACGGACGATGTTCGGTGCCCGGAAATCGGGGATGATCCGATTTTCCTTGAGTGCTTTACAGATCCGCGCCGCTTCAGGGTGCTCGAGGCTGAGATGCGCCCCACGGCGTTTATCGTCGATTGGATTTCCGATGACGAAACCGTACGGTATGAGTTCCTGCTCGACAAGGTCCATCATGTACTGCGTCAGGGCGAGTGACTTCGTTCGGACGGCTTCAATACCGACTTCGTCAAACATCTCTAACGCACCGATTTGTGGAGCGAGACTTAAGACGTGTGGTGTTCCAATCTGGAAGGCACCTGCGTGCTCGGCCGGTGTCATCGTGTGATCCATGTCAAACTGCTTATCCTTGCGCGAACCGAACCAGCCCGTCAGCCCAGGCAACGTTCCGAAATGACGTTCGTGGACGAATAATCCACCGACTGTTCCAGGACCGCCGTTCAAGTGCTTGTAATTACACCAATAAGCAAAGTCGACGCCCCAGTCATGGAAAGCGTGCGGAACGGCTCCGACTGAGTGACAGCCATCAAAACCAATCAAGATGCCGCGGTCGTGTGCCGCTTTCGTTAAACGCTCCATATCGAGAATCTGTCCGCTTCGGTACAGCACGGTAGGCAAGACAATCAAAGCGATATCGTCTGTCATCGCGGCAATGATATCGTCCTCCTCTAAAAAGCGACCATCATGACTTGGTACTTGGACGAGATGTGTCTCCGGATCCAGTCCGCGTAAACGAAGCTGACTTTGTAAAGCATAGATGTCCGACGGGAACGTCAGCGCATCCGCTAAAATCTTATCTCGTCCTTCTGTTAATTGGAAGAATGTCGCGACGAGTTGATGTAGATTGACGGTCGTCGAACCGGTGACCATGACTTCTTCCGCTTGTGCGCCGACAAGCGGAGCGTTGAGGACAGCGAGACGTTCTGATAATTCGAACCAAGGATGACGTCCTTTCATCCAGCCATCGATCCCGAGCTCTTTCCAGTCTGATAGCGACTCGAGCAACGTCTTCTCGGCACGCTTCGATAATAAACCGAGCGAGTTTCCGTCCATATAGATACTACCCGGTTGCAGATAAAACTCATCACGATAGGTGGACAATACATCTTGCTCGTCCCGAGCAACGGCATCGGTCCGTTTTGCTTGCAGTGTCATACGTCATCCTCCTCAAATGAATACTCAATCAATTTTGACAAAAGCGTAGCAAACAAATTGACATTGTGTCAATATTATCGAATAGAGAAAACAAAAGGAGTGAAGGACATGTCATCTTCTCAACCAGAAAAAATCGATAAACGGCATCTGCGCACAGTGCGGACACGCGAAAAACTGTTGAGTGCGGCACGTGACGTCTTCTTAGAACAAGGGTTTCAAACGTCAACGATTTCACAAGTAATCAAACAAGCTGGCGTCGGCTACGGAACAGCCTACGTGCATTTTGAAGGGAAAGATGAGTTGCTCGTCGTCCTGATGGAAGATGTCATGAGTCGTTTCCATGCGATCGCGGAACGAACATTTGAACCGACGACGTCGCTAGAGGCAAAGGAACGTATCGTGACGCAAGCTACGGATTTCTTACGTCTCGCGGAAGAAGAACGAGCGATGCTACGGATCGTCGAGCAAGCAATCGGCGTCTCTTACATCGTCCGTGCGAAATGGAAAGCGATTCGAGAACGCTTCATTGATCGGATCAGTCAGGATATCCAGTATGCGCAGGAGACAGGACTTGCGCGGCAGGATGTCGACTCGAAACTCGTCGCCCGTGGTTGGTTCTTCGCGAATGAGATGTATTTATTCGAAGTCGTCCGCGAAGAGGCGACAGCGACGATCGAAGAGATTGCGCACGTCTTAGCGACGATTTATACGCAAGGACTCTACCGGATCGAGGATTGATGAACGGACAGGAAGGGAACGTTTCAAAGTAGAAGGGAGCGTGACCGGGATGGCGTTTGATTACGATCTCGATTTCAAGACGACGGATTTTCGTAAGGAGCCGGAAAAGTACCGGGTTGGACGCGGGGAGCAAGGGGTCTTACTCGTCGAACCTTACAAAAGTGAGATTTTGCCGCATTGGCGTTTTAAGACGCCGGATATCGCGAAGGAATCGTCTGAGAAAATTTATGAGATGTATTTAGCTTATAAAGAAGACGGGGACTTCGTCGGCATGGATATGGCGCGGAAGTTCATTCAGATGGGACATACGCGCGCGCGACGTTACGCGAACTACAAGGGTGGGCGCAAATATAAAGATAAAGAGACCAAAGAATTACACACACGCGAAATCGACCAAGAAAAAGCAAAATCCGCGGCCATCTTCCAAGAAAAATGGGATTTGATCCGGGCGGACGAAGAATACCTTGAACTCAAACGTGCGCATCAAAAGCAGTACGGATAAGTCATTTCAAAATAAAGGGAATCGATTCAAACCATGCGATACTGAAAAGAAAACGGGAGGCATGAGGATGAACCGTTGGTGGATTCCGCTGTATCCGATTGGTCTATTTTTACTAGTTGATCACTTTTTCTATGATATTTCATTGATATGGCTTATCATGCTTGGTATTGTGAGCATCCTTTTAAGTATCCGTCCGAAGCGACCATCCTTTTCGTCATATCGTCCATTAATGATTGGGACGTTTTTGATCGGCTGCGGTCTGATGCCATGGTTGACGCTGGATTTTACAGGAGTCGTCTTCGTCTTCTTGTTAACAGAAATCGTTGCGAAACTGCTCGTGTCAGTAACAGAGGAACAATTCGTATGACGAATGAATAGGGATAAATGAAATAGCCTCGATTACTCTGTCTGATAGGATAGAGTAATCGAGGCGATTTTTGATTCATTTAAGAACTCTGTTCGACCTTGGCAATTAATCGTGCTTGACGTTTTTGCCAGATGAATGATCCGATGAACGTCACGACAAGGAAGATCAGACCAAGTGCGAATGGATAGAAAATGTTGACGTCATACAGTACACCGGCAAGCGTCGGTCCGAGCACGTTCCCGATACTCATGTAGGCGTTGTTCATTCCCATAGCAAAGCCTTGCTCATTACCAGCGAGTTTTGAAATCATCGTATTCAAGACGGGACGTAAAATCGATGTCGCAAGGAAGATGACGAGAGTGATCGCAAAGAATCCACCGTAACTTGATGTCAATAATGACAATAGGAAGCCGAGCGCTGCGATGAACAGGAATAGGTTCAGGACCTTTCCTTCTCCGAAACTACGAGATAACTTATCGACGATGAAGATTTGAGCAATGACACTGATGATCCCGGTCGACGTCACCATGATCGCGATGTCTTTCGGTGAAGCACCGAATTGATCATCGACGAATAGACCAAGTACTGATTCGTATGCCATGAGACCAAAGCTCATGACGAGTGTAATGACGAGCGGTACGAAGTACGGTTTTTTAAACGATGTCCCCAGTTTCTTAAGCATCGATCCTTCATCTGGTGCCATCGCTGTTGCATCGTGTTGTTCGCTTTCTTGAAGTAACAAGACGCTGAATAAGACGGCTGCACCCGAGACGATCGCTGAGATGAGCAATGGCAATTTTAAGTCATACTCGGCAAGGAATCCACCGATTCCTGGACCGATGACGATCCCGAGTGACATCGCAGCTGAGACGTAGCTGTTTCCTTTTGCACGTTGATCCATCGTCGTGATGTCCGCAACGTAAGCAAAAATCGCTGGAATCAGGAGTGCGGCACCGGCACCGCCGATTGCGCGCGAGATGTAGAGGACCGTGACAGAGTTTGAGAAATAGAAGACAAACATCGAGAGCGTCAAGCCGACCAATCCATAGATGATCATCTTACGACGACCGTATTGGTCCGCCCATTTTCCGGCAATCGGTGACATGACGAGCTGTGCTCCGGCAAAGATGGCAATCATTAATCCAGCCGCCGTCCCACCTTGTCCAATCGACGCTAAGTAAGCGGGTAGAATCGGAATGATGATCCCGAAGCTCCCGACCGCAATAAACATATTGATCATGAGGACCGTTAATTTTTTTCGTTGATCCGCGTGCAAGGGGACCCCTTCTTTCGACTCGCTTTTTGTAAGCGGTTATTTGTTTCACTTTCATTATCTTAGATTCAAGCTAAAGCGTCTGTCAACGTAGACGAGTCGATGATTTGAAAAAGACTCTATCCTTCAAGAAGGATAGAGCCAATTCAAACTTATTGCTCTTTTTTGAATAACCATTTGACGTTCGGTGACAGCAACGGTCGGAAAATCGTCACGATGGGTCGACTCGACAGCAACCAGACGAATCCGGTAGCGAGTAAGAAAGAAAGTCCAATCAATAACAGTGGTGACTCCGTAATGGCTGGTGGAACCGAATCTCGGAACAAACGAACGATGAACGAGTGGATCAAATAGATCGCGAGCGTCTGAATTCCGATCTGGTCAAACCGTTCACCGAACGACCGATGCGGTACGAGCAGGAGAACGGAGAAGATCATGATGGCGCTGATGGCGTAAAGAAACAGTTGGATTGCTACTCCCTTGAGAAGTGGGACTTCGAATTCACCATACGTATCGCGGTAAAAGAGCCAGACCGTGTCAAACCCGTTTTTTGTCCAGAGAATCATGAAGACGGCAATCAAGAGTGAGACGATCAGTCCGGTCAACCGCCCGATCGGTGCTGTCATCTGTTTTCGCCAGCCGACGTCAGTTAACCAGCCATGCTCCTTGACGAGATACCCCATCAAGAAGAACGGATAAAAGCTGACGACTTTTTGTAATGATAGGAAGTTCGTGATCGAATCTGGATTGGCGTTGATCAATAAGGCGAATAAGACACTGACGATCAGCGGAAAACGCATCGCTAGAAAAGCCGGTGTGACGGTCTGCCAAATGATAATGCCGATTAAATACCAAAGCGTCCAGTTCGGAACGAGTGGATGAAGTAATCCATCGAGTATTTCCCGTAAGGAGTCATCCTGCGTGTAAGATAAATAAATTTCGTGAATCGACTGCCAGAGAAAATAGAGAACGACGAACGCGATGATTCGTTGTGGTCGCGCTTGTTTAAAGAAATAGCCACTCATGAAGATGAAGGCTGGCATATGCAACAGGTAAATGACGTTATACGCCATCTTGACGACATCATTTCCTGGTAAGTCACGGAACGTCTCGATCAAGTGACCAAAGACAACCGTGAAAATGAGTAGCACTTTATAGTTTCCAAGCCAATGATCGTACATAGGAGCGGTCACTGGTTTGATAGCAGTAGTCATTTTTTTTCACCAAGCAAAATTTGATCGACGAACCGGGCACTCGATTTCCCGTCCTGATGCTCGAAGAAGTACTCCGCGAATGCTTTGACGTTGTGCATTTCGAAATCTTGATTTTTAATTCGCTCAATCAACTCTTCTGATGTCTTGACGATCGGACCAGGTACGAATTCCTCAAAATCATAGTAAAAATCACGTTTCGAGATATAGTCTTCAAGATCGTACGCGAAGAACAACATAGGTCGATTCAATAGAGAGAACTCGAAGCACGTCGATGAGTAATCCGTGATTAAAATGTCTGAGACGAACAGCAATTCATTGATTTCACGATGATCCGTCAAATCAAGGAAGAAGTCGGCATAGACTTCAGGAATCTCTATCCGACGACGGATGAACGGGTGGAGTTTTAGGACAAAGACATACTCCTCATGAAGTGCTTCATACAACGCATCGAGATCCAGCTGATCAAAATCATAATAGGCACTCTTTGCACCATTTCCTCGGAATGTCGGAGCAAACATGATGACTTTCTTTTGTTTGAAGATTGGATATTCCTCATAAATACGTGCTTTCGCTTCCTCGATGAACGGTTGATCGAAGAACATATCCGTCCGAGGAATACCGGTCGCGATAACTTGGTCTTCCCGTAAACCAAAACCTTCTGCGTAATGACGGGCGACATTATGAGAGCTAACGATCGCTTTCGTGTAGTTCCGGTGACTGAGCGAGTTCGCACTTGGACCACCTGGTTTTCCGAGGCGACTGTAACCGAACGTCTTGAAGGCGCCAACGGCATGCCAGACTTGAACGAGGTCACTGCCTTTACGAATATTTAACGGATAGATCATCGGATAGAAATCATCGACAAGAATCGTCTTTGCTGTCGCTAAGTGATATGGCAGCGCAAACTTATCACGCCAATCACGGCGAGACTGTAGATTCGGTTTGAAGAACGTCTTCACATCGAGATCGAGATTGCGACGCTCGACTTCATCCAAGATATAGGCGAAGTTACCACTAATATCGCTCCGTGAGTCGGAAGCGAGGATGACTTTATTCTCTTGGATCGGTTGGGTCCATTTCGTAACGTTATAAATCGCTTTGAACGTAAAACGACGGAACTTGAACGCCCGCTTTTTCATGTTCTTCTTCCATTTTTTATACCGGTTAATGACTTGAATTAGACGTTTCGTTTCGCCTTTTTTCAGGGAATGGAAACCTAAAGAGTTGCTGTATTGCGAATACTGCACGACAAGTTCGTACTCAAGTAAGATCAACGCGTTACTATGTTTCGTATCAACGCGGTAAGCGACAGGGATAAGTGAACGTGTATCACCAAAAGGCGCTTCATGTAAGATCGTCTTTCCTTGCACGATGGCAAAGAAGGCATCAAAATAACCCATCGGCAATGGTCGACCCGTTGGCGTAATATGGTTCAAATTTAATTCGCCTGTAAAGGACTCTTCCGTCCAGTCTCCTTCAAACGGAAAACGACAGATGAATGTCCGTTTATTTCGTTTGTTACGAAAAACGATGGCACGTTCGAGCGGTACCGATACTTCAACAGGTTCAGACTGAATATAGTCGTCGATCGGTTCCTCGGAATCAGTTTGATGCGATATAGGATTTTCAAATAATGTTTGTTCAGCGCGCAAAAAATCAGTCAACCCGCTTAAACGTGCTTCGAAACGAAACGTCGTTCCGGCTAATTCCAAGTAGGTGACCTCGGCATGTAAAGTAGGCATAGGCATAAGTGTCTCTTCTGTCAAAACCATCTCTCCTCGCTCGAATAATTACATTACATTTACACAATAACGATAAAATTTTAAAATACAGTTGAACATAGTATAGTGAAACTAGAAATCACCACTCATTATATCGTGAGACATTAAAATTAATAGGGATTTCTTTATTTTTTTGTGTTTTTGTAAAATAACACTTCAATACAGACTGCATCATTACACATACCCTGAACGATAGGGAGAGAAAACCGAAATTCGATTATTTCATAAGGGAGGGAAGCAGGTCGTCTCGTGCGGAATAGGTAACGAGACACTGCGTCAGAAGATGATTTATGCAGCCATTTTAGCTGGAGGAAAAGGAACACGAATGGGGAATGTCGATCGCCCGAAACAATTCTTATCGATCGGAGAACGTCCGATCATCGTCCATACAGTAGAAAAATTCTTGTTACATGAAGATTTTGACCGCATCATCATCGTCACACCGACTGCTTGGATTAACTATACACGCGATATTTTGGAAAAATACATCGGAAAAGATGAACGTCTTGTCATTACACCGGGTGGACAAGATCGAAATGAATCAATCATGGCAGCGGTGAACTGGATTGAAGAGAAAAACGGTCTATCTGAAGAAGACATCATCGTCACACACGACGCCGTCCGTCCGTTCCTGACGCACCGCATCATCAAGGAAAATATTGAAGCGGCGCAAGAATTCGGTTCATGTGATACGGTCATTTCTGCAATTGATACGATCGTCGCGTCAACGAACGGCAAAACGATTACGGATATTCCAGTAAGGGATCAAATGTACCAAGGACAAACGCCACAAAGCTTCCAAATCACGAAGTTAAAATCGCATTATGAGTCGCTTTCAACGGAAGAACGGGCGATTTTGACGGATGCGTGTAAGATTCTTCTTCTGAAAGGAGAAGATGTGGCGCTCGTCACAGGAGAACTGTTCAACATTAAAGTGACGACACCATATGACCTACGGATCGCAAATGCTATCTTGAAGGAGCGGATTCATCAATGATTAATCAAGTCTATCAACTCGTCGCCCCGCGTCAGATCGAAGTGACGTATGATGAGCGGTCTTTGAATACCGATCGTGTCGTCGTGCGTCCAACATATTTATCGATTTGTCACGCGGATCAACGCTATTTCACAGGTAGTCGTAGTGCGGAAGTATTGGCGAAAAAATTACCGATGGCGATGATTCATGAGGGAATCGGAAAAGTCGTCCATGATCCAAGCGGTACATTCAAGAAGGGAACACTCGTCGCGATGGTACCGAATACACCGACGGAAGATGATGATATCATCGGTGAAAACTATCTGCGCACGAGTCGTTTTCGTTCGAGTGGATATGACGGCTATATGCAAGACTATGTGTTCTTGAAAGCGGATCGCCTTGTTGAGGTACCGGTCGATCTTGATCCTGAGGTCGCGGCATTCACTGAACTTGTCAGTGTATCGGTCCATGCCTTGACTCGCTTTGAAAAGATTGCGCACCCGCGCCGTGAGACGTTCGGTGTCTGGGGAGATGGAAATCTTGGTTTCATCACGGCACTTTTGTTGCGTAAATTATATCCGGAAGCAAAACTACTCGTCTTCGGTAAAACCCAGTCGAAACTCGACTACTTCTCGTTCGCGGACGAGACATATCACATCGATCAGATTCCAGCTGATGTCTCCTTCAACCACGGTTTTGAATGCGTCGGTGGAATCGGTAGCCAATATGCGATCAATCAGATGATCGATTACATTATTCCAGAAGGCACGATGGCGTTACTCGGTGTATCGGAAGATGCTGTTGCGATCAACACACGGATGATTCTTGAAAAAGGACTGCGTGTCTACGGATCAAGTCGAAGTACACCGGCTGATTTCGCACGGACGATGGAATTGTATCAAACCTATCCTGACATTCCAGCCTATCTATCGAATCTGGTTTCGGGCATATTCCAAATCCGACAAATCGAAGATATTCATAAAGCGTTTGAAAACGATTTAACGAATCGCTTCGGAAAGACGGTCATGGAATGGTGCATGTGATGATATGCGCTGAAAAAGAGGAGAATCGTCTATGAAACAAAAAATTCGGTTATTGCAACGACGGACGGTCCATTATTTGCTTGCTATGACATATTGGTTGACGAAGCGACTGCCGATCCAATCAAAGAAAGTCGTTTTTGCGACCTATCGTTCCGATCGTCTCGTCGATAACTTTCGTGCCGTCTACGATGAACTAGAGCGACGCGATTTAGGATATGAATACGTTTTTTTGTTGAAACGATTTCCTCAATCGTTGGTGGGACAAATTCAATACGTCTTCCATATGATGCGAGCGACGTATGAATTAGCGACTGCCCGTTATTTCATCATCGATGATTATTATTATCCCGTATACGTCTCGTCCTTACGGAAAGGAACAGAAGTTATTCAGCTGTGGCATGCATGTGGTGCCTTTAAAAAGTTCGGCTATAGTGTTCTTGATAAATCCTATTCGCCGGATGACGATTATTTGAAGATGGTCCAGATTCACCGGAATTATAGCAAGGTCTATGTTTCCGGTGAAGCCTGCGTCGCACCATATGCGGATGCTTTCGGAATGACGCAGGAACGGATTTATCCGTTAGGGGTTCCACGGACGGATCAACTACTGAATACAGTACGCCAAGCCCGTGTGCGAGAAAAGTTGTATGACCGATATCCAGAATGGCGTAAGAAACGAATCATTTTACTCGCTCCGACGTTCCGTGGAAACGGACAGACGACAGCACATTACGATCAAGAGCTTGATTTTGAGAAGTTTCGTCGTGAGCTTGGACCGGATACAGTCCTGTTGCTTCGCATGCATCCGTTTGTTCTTAATCCACCAATCGTACCAGACGCGTATTCGGATCAAATCATTAACATGACAGACTATCCGGACATCAATGATCTGATGCAGATTGCGGATATTCTGATTACGGATTATTCGTCTGTCATCTTCGAGTTTGCCTTGTTGCAGAAGCCAATGATTTTCCTTGTTAACGATCTGCAGTCGTACAAAGCAGAACGCGATTTCTATTTCCCGTATGAATCCTTCGTACCGGGACCGATCGTCTCGACGTTCGAAGACGTCATCGCTTGGATTAAACGCGGGCAATTCGATACGCAGAAGATCGAGACGTTCGCGAATCAGTTCTTTACGTATCAAGACGGGGAAGCAACCAAACGAATTGTCGATCATTTGTTATATGACACGATTCCGGAAGCACCTGTCTATACGAAAACGCCGGTATGAACACAGAAAAACGTTCCGATTGCGTCTCCATTTGGGGAGAGAGACGTCATCGGAACGTTTTTATTTTGAATTGGGGCTTGATTGGCGCGAGCAGGGGTAGCTCGCAGAATGCGCACCTCTTAAAAGTGCGTCAACTTGTCCTTCAGGGACGTTCTCGGTTTGACAGGTGGAACGAGGGCTGGCCAGCCGATTTGAATGACGCCGAGAACCCGTTCATTTTCTGAAGCGTGAACGATTGAAGCATATTCTGGTGTAAACCAATGTTTTCCGCTCTTCCAGCAACAACCAAGGCCGCGCTCTGTCGCCACCAACTGTAGATTTTGAATCATGGCAGCTGTTGCGAGTGTATCCTCTAGCTGTTGATCCGGTGTCCCTTGTACTTGACAAAGTACCGTTAAGTAAACCGGGACTTCCCGTAATTTTTGTTCAGCCTGTTGACGTTGTTCAGACGTTTTCGTCTCGAATTGACCACGCGCTGTCAGTAATTCCATCAAAGCATCGACGTACCGAGTTTGTCCTTCTTCGACCGCGAGAACAAAACGCCAAGGTTCTCGTAGCTTATGGTTCGGGGCATACATCGCCGTTTCGAGTAATACCTCTACTAATTCGACCGGAACTGGTTGTTCCGTATAGGACCGGATGGACCGGCGTGTTTCAATCACTTGTTGAACATGCATCCGTTTCATCTCCTCACTGAGTACTTTTTCACTATAAATGATAACGATTATCATTGTCAATGTTATTTGTCAGAAAACAAAAAGACGATTTCCAAGAGGAAATCATCTTTCGTTGAATTTGTATTAAGAAGCTTTTCGTTCCTCTTCTTGAGCAACAGTCGTTAGTTTCTTTTTCATGAGACGAATCCGGTACAACGCAAATAAATAATGGGCGAAATAAATCGTGAATCCAAGGAAAAGCGTTAATGCTACATGAATCTGAACGCCAGGAACAGCATGAAGCTGAATGAAGAGCAAGACAGCCATTGCCATCGTATAGAGCACCATTTCCACCGATTGTGGCATGACGCGTTGACGTTTTAGGAAAAAGGAACGCATGAGTGGTAGGACGACGAGACTGACGAGACGATCGACCAGTCCGATGACGAGCACACTGATCACCATTGCTAAACCATTTTCAAAAGTGATTAACAGTGGAAAAACAAGATATGTGACGAGTAATAGTGGTCCAACTAACAAAAAGATTGAAATCGAGGCACGTGTGAATACGAAGAGCCCGTTGACACTTGTTAAAAAGGCGCGAAAAATCTTTTGCGACCAAGGTGATGGTCGACCGACTTGCCAAGCAAAACAACAAGCAAAGATAAACGCATAAAATTGCAGAAAGGCAACCATAAAGCATCTCCTTTAGATATGAAACTCATTGTCCCTAGTGTATCGATTTTAAGAGAGAAGTGCAAAGAAGAACTTTTCACGAAGTATAGCAAAAGACCAGCTGATATGACATCAACTGGTCCTTCATGAATCAATCCAGATTTGGTTCTTTTTTTCCGTGCAAGAAGAAGGACAGAATCAATGCGAGCGCAGATAAAACGGTCGCAATCCAGAACGCGTCAGTGATCCCTTGGATCGTTGCTTGTTTTGTCAGCATCGTAAACCAACTCGTTGAAGCAGCTTGTGAGCTACCCAGCTGTTGTCCAAGATCGTTTAAATGTTGCGAAAGCGTCGGGTCGAGCGTCGTGAACTGATTCGCATCGTCTGCCAAGTGAGCCGTCGTTTGACGGGTCATGACGGTGACGAGAATCGCCGTTCCGATGGAGCCGGCGACTTGACGAAGTGTGTTTTGGGTTGCGTTTCCGTGCGGGATCATCTTCATCGGTAAGGCATTCATTCCGGCAGTCATGATCGGCATCATGATGAATGCCATTCCGAATGACCGAAGCATGTAGATGCCCATGATCGAGTGATACGACGTATCCATGTTTAATTGCGTCAATTCCCATGTCCCGTACGTCATCAACGTCAAACCGAAGATAGCGAGCGGTCGAATACCGAAGCGGTCAAATAAACGACCGGCAATCGGTCCGGTGATTCCCATGATTAGTGATCCGGGCAAAAGGAGAAGACCTGAATCGACCGGTGAAAAACCGCGAATACTTTGAAGGTAAATCGGTAAAAGCAACATCCCACCGAACAACGCCATCGTGACGATGACATTGATGAAGAGGGTGAACGAAAATTCCGGAACCTTTAACACACGAATATTCAACATCGGATCTTCCATCGACAGCTCACGCATTGCAAAAGCAGCAATTCCAATTAAGCCGATGACGATCGTGCTGATGACGATCGGGCTATCCCAGCCGTCATTCCCGGCTTCACTGAATCCGTAAAGGAGACTCCCGAATCCGATCGTACTGAATAAGACGCCCAGTGCGTCGAAAGAAGGTTTCGAGAGTGGCTGCGTCAGGCGGAACCAGGCCGTACCGAGTAGCAATGTCACTAATCCAAAGAACGACATCGCATAAAACATGACGTGCCAATCATAGTTTTGGATGACATATCCCGTGATCGTTGGTCCGACTGCTGGAGCAAGAATCATCGCGATTCCGAGCATTCCCATGGCAGCGCCACGCTTATGCGGTGGGAACAATGTCATGAAGACATTTGATCCTAGTGGCATTAAGATACCAGCACCTGCCGCCTGAACGACACGTCCGATCATCATGACCGGGAAGTTCATCGCCATCGAACAGATGATTGATCCCAAGAAAAAGAGTGTCATCGAAGCGAGGAACAACTGGCGGAACGTATAACTGCGCATTAAAAAAGCACTGATCGGAATCAAGATCCCGT
Source organism: Exiguobacterium sp. UBA6309 (assembly GCF_002439205.1). NCBI lineage: Bacteria > Bacillati > Bacillota > Bacilli > Caryophanales > Exiguobacterium > Exiguobacterium sp. UBA6309. Next base: position 21,699 of record NZ_DJTL01000015.1, read on the forward strand.
TGACGAGCATGAAACCTGTCGTCAACCACTGGGCAGTGGACGTCGACACGTTGAAGTCATTGATTAGAACCGGTAACGCGACATTAATCAACGTTTGGTTCAAAATAGCAATGAACATACCAATCAGTAAGACCGTCAGTACTTTCGGAATACTGACGTTTTCAGTCGATACTTGTTTTGAAGGTGCTGCGACTGGTGGTGTCACGGTCATCGTCGGTTCCGTCTCGAGGGACTCCTCAAGTGTTGGTCCGTCAGTGGCCAGTGCGATGTCGGATTGACGATTCCGGCGGGCGATCCAGTTGACGCCGATGATGATCAGAATCGTGAACGCACTATATCCGAACAAGAAGGTAGTAGACATGAACGTCCCTCCTTAATCCTTATGAATGCGGACGGTCACATTCATACCAGGTCGAATGTCGAGTGATTTTTCTTGCGAGAGTGATACTTTAACTGGAATGACTTGTGCGACTTTCGTGTAGTTCGCATTTCCGTTTGAAGAAGGCATCATCGAGAACGTCGAAGCTGTCGTCATTCCGATCTGTTCCACTTCACCAGAAAGTGTCGTGTCAGGATAGCTGTCGACATACACGTCAACGGTTTGTCCGACTTTGATTTCATCGATTTCTGTTTCTTCGATGTTCGCTGTGACCCAAAGGTCGTTTAAGTCAAAACCATAGGCAAGTGGTGTACCAGCTGCGACGAAGCCGTTCTTTGTCGCCATCGACTGAACGATCGTTGCCTTCGCAGGCATCGAAACAGAAAGATCTGTTGGTTTTTGTCCAGCTTGCGCAGTCATGATGTGACCAAGTGTTGCACCGCTGTCGAGCGATTCGCCTGTTTTAGCAGACCAGTCCGTTAATTTACCAGCGCTTGGGCTAGCAATCGTTATCATTTTGCCATCGATTTTCGCATTGTCTGTTTTGACATAGCTTGTTGCTTGATCGTAATAGTAGTATCCGACGACCCCACCACCGATCAAAACGATGAGTGTAACGATATTAATGATTAGTAATTTTTTCATACTCATGGGTGTGTTAGCATCCTTTCTTGTGTACAATCGATTCAAAAAAAGTACTCCTCTGGGGGGAGGAGTAATTAATATAGTTAATTATATGGATAGTTAGATAACAAACAACCAACAGTTTCCGACAAAATGTTGGAAAAATAAATGATAACGGATTCATTTTTAAAAAGATGATGGAAAAGGAGTGAAATGCACATGAAAGAGAGCCGTGATCCACGACCAAAACGGTCACGTGACCGTATTACGATGGAATTGTTTCGTTTACTGAAGACAAATAGCTTTTCGAGCATCACCGTCAAGATGCTGACGGATGGGGCGGGTGTGAACCGCTCGACCTTTTATGCGCACTACACAGATAAATATGATTTGCTTGACCAAATCGTTGAGGAACAGATGATGGCGCTCGAACAAGCGATTCGGATTACAGGTACAGGCACCGTATTTCCGACAGTCGAGCAGGTCAGTCATTATTTTGCTCGTTTGTTCATTCACATTGAAGAAAATGAATTATTCTATCAGACGATGCTCGTTCAAGGACCGATCAAAACGTTCATCTCTCGTTTTCTTGATACATTGAAAGAAAATTATCGCCTCGTCTTTCGATCCCAAGTCGCAGAGGATGCGACTTTCGTCGATCGGGATTTGTTACTGAACTATGTCATTGGTGGACAGTTAGGATTATTGATTTCCTGGTTACGAAACGGTCGGCCATATTCATCCGCATATATGGCGGAGCAATTGAGCCGGATGATCGTCTTTGGAACGGTTGAAAGCATCGGTTTTCCGAAAGAAACGGAATAAGGTCATAGAAAAAGACACTCCCGATAGGAAGTGTCTCGTATTCAAGCTTGTCGGAAGGCAAGTTCCTTCGTATAAATCGTACTTCGGTTTCGTCCGCTTTCTTTTGAGTAATACAACGCTTTATCTGCTTGTTGTAATACTTCTAAAGACGTATGGGAACCACTAGAATGTGCAATCCCAAGCGAAATCGTGATTTGCAGATCAGGTACGTCTGCCGTCGGGAACAGGTTGCGTGCGACCGTCATCCGAGCCAACTCTGCGATTTTTTGAGCTTCTTTAGCTGTAGTGCTTGGTAAAATGATCAAAAACTCTTCACCACCGTATCGTCCGACGAGGTCATCCGGTCGTGTTAAGGAAGCGAGTGTCATGCCGAGTTGACGTAGGACATCATCTCCGGCGTCATGACCATATGTATCATTGACGTGCTTGAAGAAGTCGATATCAATCAAGACAAGTGAATACCCTTGATCCGTTGAACCGACAAGTGACAGTGAATCATCGAGACGGCGCCGATTGGCAAGTCCGGTCAAAGCATCCGTCATCGCTAGTTTTTGTTGATACTGAATGTTTTCGAAGTGACGGCGTAATTCCGTCAGCAGTCGAAAAGCAACAAAGCCAGCTAATAGATTAAAGAAGATATAAGCGATTGAAATTTTAAAGAATGTCGACCAACTGTTTGTCAGGATATAGATGGCAGGTAACGAATAGAGAACACCAATTGACACCAATAATTGAAAATGGCGTGTCGAGACATGAACGAATCGACGTACGATTCCGATCGTCGTAATGATTAAGACGATAATCAGTGTGGACAGATAAAAACCCTCCATTTGATCGACGGGTGTCAAAAAGTAACGTGTCCCGATGATCATTATACCGGCGACGATGGCGCTCGGGAAACCACCGAATAGCATAGCGATCGCGACTGGGATGATTCGTAAATCCACACGGGCGACATCGATCTGAATGCCATTGAATATCAACAAAACTGCAGTCAGACCACAGACACTTCCCAATATGAGGCGTGTACTCCAGCTGGAATTCAGCGAAATACGTGGTCGATTCCGAAATGGTAAGAATAAGAGAGTAATCGTCGTGAACAGTAGACAAAAGTTAATGATGAATTGATTCATGATGGACAACAAATCCTCCCAACTCCCCAGCTAACAGATTTCCATATATATACTCCAGTATACTCATCTAGGTAACGGTTAGACAGAGGTAAATGTTTAGATAAAACATAAAAAACGGTAGAAAATCTACCGTTTTTTATGAAGACGAAGTGAGCGTATCCTCATCCATCGTCAGTAAAATCTTATCGAAGACGCGAATCATCGTTTCCAGTTCTTCTTCTGTTAAAGTTCCGAAGCGATCTTGTAAATAGTTTCTTCGGACGACCTCGAGTTCCCGAAAAGCACGCTCTCCGTCATCCGTCAAAGCAAGGACAATCGAGCGACGATCTTCCGTCGAACGCGTCCGTGTGACATATCCTTGTTTATAGAGCTTATCCGTTAAAGCAGTGACTTGACTCGTCGCCAGCTCAAATTGTTCCGCAAGAAGTGTCGGACGCTGGGGACCGTTTTCTGAAAGACTCCGTAAGATGAAAAATTCGCTTCGGGTTGCTGTTCCTTCAAACAGTCGATTAAGTTCACGTCGCAGGGTACGAAGAATGACACGCATTTGTTCCTCGAGTCGGTAAGTCAGCAAATCACGTTCCTGTGGCATGCAAGCAGCATCCTTTCTCTCAGTGGACTTCTATCATTTAGTGTACTAAACATATCGGATTTTTACCATCTACTACCCCAGATTCAAAAAAGGCAATTGACAATTTCGTGGCGGTTTGTGTAATATGGCGTAGTAATAACTAATTTAATTCAGTTCTCACTCAACCAGTGGGATGGAGGTTGCAGTTCTTAAGAGTACGGTTATGGATGTCGTCAAGCGACAAATGAAGTGACCTGAAAGGAAGAATTGCCGAAATCAATCATCGCTTTGAAGATGATCGATTGGGATTAGGTCGAATAGGTCTAATACTGTCACAAGTCGGGTATCACTCACTTGTGGAGAGCTATCTTTCACGACGGTAGAATGAGGCGCATTCATTTTATTATGTTGCGTTCTCATCTTCCATCTGGAAGATGAGGGCGCTTTTTGTTTTTTCATTCAAAAAGTGTCCTCTCAAAAAATCTAAACAGAGAGAAGCGAACGAAATGAACAAACTAGATGTGAAACAAACAACAGATTCGACAGCCGAAGGATTAAAACGTGGATTACAAGCCCGTCATATGTCGATGATCGCCATCGGTGGGGCAATCGGAACAGGACTTTTCATCGCGTCCGGTGCTTCCGTTGCAGCAGCAGGACCAGGTGGTGCACTTATATCGTATGCAATCGTTGGTCTGATGGTCTATTTCCTAATGACAAGTCTTGGCGAAATGGCGGCTTATATGCCTGTCGCCGGATCCTTCTCGACATACGGGACAAAATTCGTCGATCCCTCATTCGGCTTTGCCCTCGGCTGGAACTACTGGTACAACTGGGCGGTCACGATCGCAGTTGAGCTCGTTGCAGCACAAATCGTTATGACGTATTGGTTCCCGGACGTTCCTGGATTTTACTTCAGTGCCTTATTCCTTTTACTCATGATCGGCTTGAACTACTTCTCCGTTAAAGGTTTTGGGGAAGCGGAGTATTGGTTCGCCATGATTAAAGTCGTCACTGTCATCGTCTTCTTAGTCGTCGGTGTTGCGATGATTTTCGGTGTCTTTACATCGGAGCCACCAGTTGGCTTTAAAAACTTTGCTCTCGGGGATGCGCCGTTCGTCGGTGGTATTCCTGCCGTCATCGGAATCATCCTCGTTGCTGGATTTAGTTTCCAAGGAACGGAGCTAGTCGGGATTGCCGCAGGTGAATCGGAAAATCCGAAAAAAAACGTTCCAAAAGCAGTCAAACAAGTCTTCTGGCGCATTTTACTCTTCTACATCCTTGCGATTTTCGTCATCGGGATGCTCATTCCGTATACGAGCCCGAACTTGGTTTCCAATGACATCACGGACATTGCCGTTAGTCCGTTTACGCTCGTCTTTGAAAAAGCAGGTCTTGCGTTCTCGGCAGCACTCATGAACGCCGTCATCTTGACATCTGTTCTATCTGCCGGTAACTCAGGTATGTATGCTTCCACACGGATGCTGTATACACTTGCTCGTCAAGGAGATGCACCAAAGTTCTTTGCAAAAGTGTCGAAAAATGGGGTACCGCGTAACGCCTTGCTTGCAACAGGAGCAATCGGTGCGCTCTGTTTCTTAACATCGATGTTTGGTGGACAAGTCTATCTGTGGTTACTCAATGCTTCAGGTATGACAGGATTCATCGCGTGGCTCGGAATTGCGATCAGTCACTATCGTTTCCGTAAAGGATTCCTTGCACAAGGTCATTCGTTGAAAGATTTACCTTACGTTGCACCAGCGTTCCCGTTCGGTCCGCTGTTTGCATTCGGTCTTTGTTTCCTTGTCATCGTTGGTCAAAACTATGCAGCATTCCTTGCTGATCAAATTGATTGGGTCGGGATTGCCGCGACATATGTCGGAATTCCGTTGTTCCTTGCCTTTTGGTTAGGACACAAATTTAAAAACCGGACGTCGATTGTTCGTTACGAAGAGATGGACTTCCCAGAACATCCACGTCAATCATAATGTGTGAACCACCTTCTATAAATGAAGGTAATTGAGATTGAAGACAAAGTGCAATTTTTCTCTGATGAGTCTGATGAGGAAGATTGCGCTTTTTTGTTCGTTTCGAATCGTTTTCCTGGGACAAGCATCGCGCCGCTTCGCTTCGCTGCAGGGTCGCTCTTGCTTGTTTTTCCCTAGGAAGCGATGTCGAGTGAACAAAACGCTTCTCTGATTCTCTTTCCGGGTATAAAGAAGAATGACACGTTACACGCCACTCCTACAGGAAAAAGCGCAATTTTGCGCTGTCAGAGACAAACAAGACCCGTTTTCCTGCTCGAATAGAGCGGGAAAACTGGCTTGTGTCTCGCCTGAGGAAAGGGCGTGAAGACGAGTCATTTTTGAGTCAGCCCATTTTTCTGCAATCGGAACCACCTTCTATAAATGAAGGTGGTTTTTTATTCCTTTAAATAAAAACGTTTTCTAAAATATAGTTTTGAAAAAATATAAAAAAGGAATCAATGAATACATATTCATAAAAAGAAAATATGAATAAAGAATAGGGGGAGACGCATGACTACATCTGAATTATTTTTCACATTAGGTTCTGCAGCGTTTTTCATGTTGTTCGTTGCCTACATATCCTACCGATTGACGCGTGGGAAAACACAAGGCGTCGATGAATACTTCTTAGCGGGGCGAGGATTAAGCGGTGTGTTCATTGCCGGTTCGCTACTGCTGACGAATTTGTCGGCAGAACAGTTAATTGGACTAAATGGACAATCTTTCATGGGAAACATGTCGAGTATGGCGTGGGAAGTCACGGCGGGATTTGCTGCCATCATCATGGCGATTTATCTACTCCCGAAGTTTCTCGGGCTTGGTATCTCGACGTTACCGGAATACTTAAGTCACCGGTATGATGAGACGGTTCGCCGGATGACAGTCTTACTCTTTTTACTCGGATATATGTGCGTCACGATCCCTTCAATGCTGTACTCAGGTGGGATTGCTGTCTTGCAGTTGTTCGATGTCCCTGAGTTGTTCGGCCTCAGCTATACGCAGTCCCTCTGGTTAGTCGTTTGGGTCGTCGGGATCATCGGAGCGATTTATGCGATTTTTGGAGGACTCCGTGCGGTGGCTGTCTCCGATACGCTGAATGGGATCGGACTCGTCTTCGTTGGATTCCTAGTTCCGGTGCTTGGCTTTATTGCGCTTGGTGACGGGAATCTCCTTCAAGGGATGAAGACGATTGCGACTGTACAACCGGAGAAGCTGAACGCAATCGGAAGCTCAACCGATGCCGTTCCGTTCTTCTCGATATTTACGGGAATCTTATTCGCGAATTTATTCTATTGGTCACTAAATCAATATGTCATTCAGCGTGTGCTCGGCGCAAAGGATTTAAAAGAAGGTCAAAAAGGAGTCTTAATGACAGGATTTTTGAAGTTGTTAGTTCCAGTCTTCATGCTGATTCCTGGAATCATTGCTTATCACTTGTATGGAAATACACTGACGAGCGGTGATTTATCCTATCCTCGACTCATCACGGAGTTACTGCCGGTCTCGCTGATGGGATTTTTCTTGGCTGTCTTACTCGGGGCCGTCTTCAGTTCCTTTAACTCGTTGCTAAATAGTATTGCGACACTTTTCGTCCTCGATATCTATCAGCCGGTGTTTGCGAAAGAGGCGAGTGATGAACATTTGATTCGTGTCAGTAAATGGTTCGGAACGATCGTTGCCTTAATCTCTTTCGTCATCGCACCATTCTTGATGTACGCGCCGGACGGCTTATGGAGTTTAATCCGGCAATTCACAGGGTTTTTCAACATTCCGATTCTCGTTATCGTATTAATGGGGATTTTCATGAAACGAATTCCGGCGATTGCAGCGAAAATCGTCATCGTCTTTCACGTGTTCGCGTATTACTTATTCGTCTTCGGTTTTAAACAACTGTTCGGCTGGGATCATGGCATCAGCTATATTCATGGGTACGGTATTTTACTCGTGATAGAAGTGTTATTCATGGTATTCATGGGATATCGTTATCCGGACGCTCAGTCAAGAAAGGTCAATCGACGACAGTCTGTCGAGCTCACTCCATGGAAGTTCGCGATTCCAGTCTCGATCCTATTATGTACATCCATCATTTGGACGTACGTTTTGTTCTCAAAGATCGGACTGGCTTCGACAGCAGGTATCGTGTCGATGTGGTTCTGGCCGGTTACGTTAGGACTTGCCATCGCAACGATTGTATTATGGCGTGTGTCGCTAAATGCTTGGGAAACGAAGTACCGGATCTATCTCGAAGAAGAGTACCGTCAAGCTGAATAATCCTCTCGCAGAAGGCATGACATATCGGGTAAGATGAAAGAAAAACAGGAGGCGATCTTTGTGAATTACTGGTACCACTTTAAGCGTGCCTTCTTACCGATCGCATTATTGCTTGTGACGCTTGCCTTATATCAAATGATCTATCGCTTGAATAACATCTGGTATTCGCTTGGAGGACTGCTTCTTGTCTTTGCGGCGATCTACTTCGTCATGCGTCGCCTAAAAACGAACCCAGAGGATTGAATGAGCAGGAAAGTCGAGTCCATTCTCTGAACGCGGTAAAATAGAGACATACAGAGGAGGGGAAGATAGATGGCAAAAGCGATATTTGCAGGTGGTTGTTTCTGGTGCATGGTCAAGCCATTCCATAAATATGATGGGGTAGAGCAGGTCATTTCAGGATATACCGGTGGTCATACAGAGAACCCAACTTATAAAGAGGTCTGTTCGGAAACGACAGGTCACTTGGAGGCGGTTGAAGTCACGTACGATCCGTCCGTCATTACGTACGAAGAATTACTCGATATCTTCTGGCGTCAAATCGATCCGACAGATGGCGGAGGTCAATTCAATGACCGTGGCGAATCGTACCAACCGGCTATCTTTTATGTCGATGAAGCACAGCGTGAAGCAGCTGAACGTTCGAAAGCTGCGCTTGACGCATCAGGACGCTTCTCGCGACCAGTCGCGGTAGAGATTCGTCCAGAAAAGCCGTTTTGGCCAGCTGAAGAATATCACCAAGATTATTATAAAAAGAATCCGTTCCGTTATCAGATGTATAGTGTCGGCTCCGGTCGCGCGAAATTCATCAAGGAAGCGTGGAAGGATCACGGTAAGGAAAAAGAATTAAAAGAGCGCCTGACACCGATTCAGTATAAAGTCACACAAGAGAACGGGACGGAACCTGCTTTTCGTAACGAATACTGGGATGAGGAACGTCCAGGTCTTTATGTCGATATCGTCGATGGTACACCACTCTTCACATCAAAAGATAAATTCCAGTCAAACTGTGGTTGGCCGAGCTTCGCTAAACCGATCTCAGAAGACAAGATGGAAGTCGAACTCGACACGAGTCATGGGATGACGCGGACGGAAGTGCGCTCTGCGAATGCAGATAGTCACCTCGGTCATATCTTCGATGATGGTCCGACAGAGCTTGGTGGTCTACGCTATTGTATCAACTCAGCAGCGTTACGATTTATTCCGGTAGAAGAGCTTGATTCGGCAGGATACGGGGAATATAAAAAACATTTCGAGTAACATGTAGGGAGCAGTCAAACGATTTCGTTTTGACTGCTCTTTTTTCAAATGGAAGGGAGAGGATCAGATGTTTCAGTCCGTGTATGAAGAGATTCGACAAATGACGATTGCAAAGGTACTTGATTTCTACGATCATGAAATCCGTCAGCTCGATGAGCAGGCACGTCAGGAAAAGTACGACAAGATGAGTTTGAGTCCGTTTCGCTTTTTCCGCGGGAGTTCGCACCTGTTTTATTATGACGTGACGCGAATCCCCCTTGGTTTTGATACACCTCGTGATAAACCAACGTGGATTCAGGGCGATCTCCACTTTGAGAACTTCGGTGTTCATGGCAATGCAAAAGGAGAAATCATCTACGACGTCAATGATTTTGATGAAGGATACTTAGGGTCGTATTTATATGATTTGATTCGCATGGCGGTCTCCGTCCGCTTGTTCGCCGAAGAGGCAGGATATGATCCGACTCCTGCGATTCGCAATTATGTTCTCGAATACTTACACGATTTAAAAAAGTACGCTCTCGGAAAAGATCCGAGTGATGTCTGTTTTACGCGGGATAATACAAAAGGACCAATCAAGAAGTTAATCAAGAAAGCAGAAAAAAAACGTGAAGAATTAATGGGGGAGCGAACAGAACTGGTAGATGGCGTGAGACGATTTTGTACACTCCCGGATATGGAAGCAGTAGATGACGCGACACGAGCAGCAATTGAATCTGCCTGGCCTTCCTACATCGAGACGATCGACACCGAGGATCGCCGTGAGGAATCGTTCTATACGATCAAGGATATCGTTCGTAAATTAGACAGCGGAACAGCATCTATTGGTCTCGAGCGCTATTACATCTTGATTGAGGGCGAAGGGGGAGAAGAAGATTTGATTCTTGAGATGAAACAAGCGCAAACGTCTGTCCCTTCGTTATTCCTGCCCGTTTATCGTCCAGAAGCAGAAACCGTTCATCAAGGGAGACGGGTCATCACGTCGCAAAAGGCGATGCAGGCACATGAAGATCCATATCTTGGTTATCTGACGATTGAAAAAAAGGAATATTATGTACGCGAGCGCTCACCGTACAAGAAAAAACTAAAGGCGAAGCATATAAAAAGTCAGGAAGACCTTGAGAACGTGTTATGTATTCAAGGTCAAATTACCGCGAAAATCCATGCGCGGGCAGATCAAGATGCGGGAATTCAAGAAAAAATATTAACCCATCATGCGGATGTTGAAATCATTCAAGCTATCGGTGTCTCAGACACTGCTTTTTTGGAGCAGATCGAGCGTTGGTCAGAAGCTTATGTCATGCGAACAAAGCTGGATTACCAAGTGTTTTTAGAATGGACGAAGACGTGGAAAACGACTTAAAACGTGGACTGAAAAAGGAGAGAAATATCGGTATGTAACAGATGTTACATACCGATATTTTTGAAGTGATTTTTATTCTTTAACAGATGAAAGCGTCACGCAAAAAACAAATAGGTATAATGACCTATATCAATTTATCTGAAAAATTCGTAAATTTTTGATTAAGTTCTTACGAACGACTCGCTTCGTAAGACAAATCACAACGGATATAGGGGGAAGTACATCATGAGTTTGACGCGGAAAAAAGATGTTTCCGCTATGATTGCTGCAAGTAAACGCAACAGTGGACTTGCTCGAAATCTTGGCGCGATGGATTTAACGTTTTTAGGAATTGGCGCCATCATCGGTACCGGAATCTTCGTTTTGACGGGAACAGGAGCGTTGACTGCAGGGCCAGGACTTATCGTATCATTCATTCTATCTGCCATCGCCTGTGGTCTAGCTGCTCTTGCTTACGCTGAATTTGCATCAACGATTCCGGTCAGTGGATCCGTCTATACGTATACGTATGCAACGATGGGAGAGGTCTTCGCTTGGATCATCGGTTGGAACTTGATTCTCGAATATGGACTCGCCTCCAGTGCCGTAGCAGCCGGTTGGTCAGGTTACTTCCAGTCTTTACTCGCAGGATTTAATATCCATGTGCCGACAGCTCTCTCAGCAGCTCCAGGAGCAGTAGAAGGAGCCAAGACATACTTCAACCTTCCAGCCTTCCTGATCCTCTTTGCCATTACGGCATTGTTGTCGATGGGAATCAAGGAAACGAAACGTGTCAACAACATCATGGTCGTCATCAAATTAGCAGTCGTCGTGTTGTTCATCGTCGTCGGTGTCGGCTACGTTGAACCATCAAACTGGACACCATTCACTCCATTTGGTTGGGGAGGCGTCTTCTCGGGTGCTGCGATCGTCTTCTTCGCGTACATCGGTTTTGATGCTGTTACATCAGCGGCGGAAGAAGTCCGTGATCCACAAAAGAACTTACCACGTGGTATCATCGGTTCACTTGCTGTCTGTACAATTCTTTACGTCATCGTCGCAGCCATCATGACAGGGATCGTCCCTTACAAACAATTCGCTGGTATCGATCACCCGGTCTCACTTGCGATTCAAATGGCAGGTCAAAACTGGGTCGCTGGTTTCATCGATCTCGGTGCGATTCTCGGGATCACAACGGTTATTCTCGTCATGACATACGGAATGGTGCGTCTCGCGTTTGCGATCTCGCGTGACGGGATGTTCCCTAAAGTATTCTCCGAAGTGCATCCGAAATACCAAACACCATTCAAGGCGACTTGGATGATCGGACTTGGTAGTTCACTCGTCGCTGGATTCGTTCCACTCGATGTCATCGCGAACCTCGTCAACATGGGTACACTCGCAGCATTCGTCTTGATCTCTGTCGCTGTCTTGATTCTTCGTAAGACACAGCCGGATCTCCCACGTGCATTCAAATGTCCGGGTATGCCATATGTGCCAATCGCAGCAATCGCTGCATGTCTCTTCTTGATGTTCAACTTGAAACTCGAGACATGGATTGCTTTCGGAATCTGGCTTGCAATCGGTTTAGTCCTTTACTTTACGTTTGCGCGTAAGCGTTCGAATCTACACCCAGGAAACATGCCGGTAGCGGAACTTGCTGCTTCAAAAGAAGAAGAGTAAACACATCAGAAGACCCGGTCGCCTTCAGGCAATCGGGTCTTCTGATGTTAGGAAAGTGGAACAGGATCTTTGACGCGAACCGCATCGAATTCACGACGAATGCTTTCATTGGCTTTCGCTTCATCTTCTGCCGACCAGCCGAGTTCGCTACGCATCAGGGCAAGAACACCGTCTGCGTATTGTTCAGCGTGAGGGAAATCAAAGAAGACGGCTGAAGCACGACGGTTCAGGAAGTCACCGGGTTGCATGACGAGCTCTGCTTCTAGACCATACAGAAGGGCCCCGAACCAGTGTAACGGTAATTGATAACGAGCGGCTTCGTCACCGCGTGTCCGTATCAATTCGAAGACACGTTCGACATTCGTACCGTAGCGCTGGATGAGCCATGTCGTCTCATTCGGTGACAACCCAAGTGCTTCGCCTTTTGGTTGTTGTTCCTTCATGTAACGCGTGAATCCTTTACTTCCTTGTGGATGACCACCACCAAGCAAGATATCGTGCGTACGGGAAGCGAGATAAATCCGATTTTCTTCTGTCTTGAATTGCTCCGCGACCATATCGATGATTCGTTCCGCCATTTTCCGGTACCCAGTCAACTTACCACCGGCGATTGACATCAGACCGGATTTCGAAACGAAGATTTCGTCTTTTCGGGACAGTTCACTTGGATCTTTTCCATCTTCATGAATGAGTGGACGTAGTCCAGACCACGTTGATTCGACATGCTCAGGTCTTAACTCGACGTTGAACATTTGATTCGTCGCCTCTAGGATGTAATCCTGATCCTCGACGGTGACACCAGGCTCAAGAATATCTCCTTTATAGTTCGTATCCGTTGTTCCGACATACGTTTTCCCTTCACGTGGAATCGCAAAGATCATCCGACCGTCTGGAACATCGAAGTAAACGGCTTGTTGCAACGGGAAATGTACTTGATCGATGACGAGATGAATCCCTTTTGTCAGGTGTAATGACTTTCCAGACTTCGAACCGTCTTTTTCGCGCAGTTCATCGACCCAAGGACCCGTCGCATTAATGATTTTCTTCGCCCGAATCGTATACGTTTTACCACTCAAGACGTCACGGACTTCGACACCGACGACTTTTCCATTGTGGTAGACAAGCGATTCCGCTTTCGTATAATTGACGGCACGTCCGCCGTAACCGATGGCTGCTTTTAAGACTTCGACCGTTAGTCGAGCGTCATCCGTTTTATATTCGACATACCGACCACCGCCGACTAAATGTTCCGAGCGGAGCAGTGGTTCGTAACGTAATGTTTCTTCTTTGCTAAGCATTGTCCGACGTTCATGGCGTTTGACACCAGCGAGTTGGTCATAGACACGTAAGCCGATCGAGGTCGAGAAGCTACCGAATGTACCACCTTCGACAAGTGGAAGCATCATCCACTCCGGTGTCGTCACATGCGGTGCGTTCTCATACACGATGGCACGTTCTTTCCCGACTTCGGCCACGAGTTTAATCTCGAATTGCTTCAGATAACGCAATCCACCATGGACAAGTTTCGTCGATCGGCTCGATGTCCCTTCGGCGAAGTCCTGCATTTCGATCAAGCCTGTCCGCATGCCGCGACTTTGTGCGTCAAGCAGAATACCAGCTCCCGTGATACCGCCCCCGATGACGAGAACGTCTAGAAGTTCTTGTCCCATCTCTTCTAACCATGCTGTCCGTTCCGTACTTGAAAACATCTTGTCTTCCCCCTGTTCGTCTGAAATGAATAGTTAGTCTACTTCTATCCATGTACCCACTTTTGCACTCTTTTGAGCACGATCAATGATTTTCATGACGAGTTCAGCCTGTTTCGCAGAGACAGGTGGTGTGGTTCGCTTACGGATGGCTGGAGCGAGATCCGTATAATAATCCCCAAAATGACCGGAAACAAAAGGGAAGTCTTGCAGAGGTCCATTTGCTTCAGCCAATTGATAGGTCGTCCGTTTTGTATCGACTTCATCAACGAAGTAACTCGCCTGTGTTCCGTGCACCATCAGGGAGGGACCAACAGCTGGAACGATGGAACCGATATGCAAAATAGCGCGTCGCGTGCCAAAGGCTAAAATTAGATGTGTATAGTCATCAACGATCCCATCTTGTCGTTGAATCGTTTGATCACAAAAGACACGGTCTGGAATTTCATCGAAGGCGATGAGTGCTTGATCGATCAAGTGTGAACCAAGGTCGTACAATAGTCCGGCACCAGGAACGTCCTGTTCGCGCCAACGCTCCTGCACATCGGGACGGTAACGGTCATAATGCGCTTCGAACGTCTGGAGCGTACCGAGTCGTCCAGATTTCAATAAGGTCATCAGCGTCCGAAAGTCCTTCGTGTACCGCCGATTATGATAAACTGTCAATAACCGACCGTGTGTCCGTGCTAGTTCTGTCAACGTTTCGGCTTCTTCGAGCGTGACGGTGAACGGTTTCTCGACAAGTACATCACAGCCCGAGAGCAAGGCGAGACGCGCGAGTGGATAATGCAGATCATTTGCCGTCGCGATGACGACTAAATCGATTTGTTCCGCTTCAAGTAATGCTTCAAGTGTCGGATAGACAGGGAGCGTCGCATCGTACGTAGAGACCGCTTCCGGGCGACTCGATTGAACAGCGACCAACTGATAATCAGGTGCGTGTAAATAAGGCGCATGCAAATGTTCACCGGCAAGACCAAAACCAACTAATGCGGTACGAATCATAGAAAACACATCCTTTTCAAGTTCATACCCTCAATCTACCATAAGGAGGAATACAAGATGATTACCGAGCAACACATCATCGAAAAGATGCGCCAAGCGATGCAACGTATTGACCAAACAACAGGAGCTGCGCAAAAAGAACAGATTGCAGCGATGAAGGCTTATTGTGAATTACTCCTTGAATCCGAGGCGACGCCAAGTTCGACAATATCGCTTCCTACGTCAACGCCTCAGGCAACCCCAGCAGTCGATCCGATGTTAGCGCGTTTCATGGGTGTTTCGCAGGAAAAAGAAGAAAAAGGCACTTCATTGCTCGATTTTTGAATGAAATGACGCAATTCAGGGAATAACCATCACAGTTAAAATAAGAAAGGGAGATACGTCATGAAAACAGTCATCGTCATTGGAGCAGGACCAGGAAACGGATATGAAATCAGTAAACGATTTGGGCAAGAAGGGTTTCAAGTCGTTTGTGCGGCGCGGACACAAGAAACGCTTGCAGCCGTCATCACGGAACTAAAAGAAGAAGGGGTAGAGGCGGTGGGGGTAGAATGTGATGCTTCTCGAAAAGCCGATATCGCATCACTCATCGAATGGACAGAGGAGCAGTATGGACAAATCGATGTCTTAGTCTATAATGCTTCTATTTTACATCAAGCATCTCTCCTTGAAGTCTCGGCAGAACAGATTACGAAAGAGTTCGAGATCGATGTTCTCGGTGCACTGCATGCCGCACAACTCGTTGCTCCTTCGATGCAGGAACGAAAAGACGGCGCCATCCTGATTACAGGAGGTGGCGCTGCGATGCAAGCAATCAAATCGTTACCAGGGCTTTCGATTGGCAAGGCAGGCGTTCGTCAAGTGACGCACATGCTCCATGATACGTTGAAGGAAGACGGTGTCTACGTCGGAACCGTCACGATTGCGGGAGAAGTGAAGCGCGGAACGGCACTTGATCCGAAAAACGTAGCGGAAGCGTTCTATACACTTTATACAAACCGTAACGAAGTAGAGACGGTTCTATCAGCAGACTAACTTATGAACAAGAGAGCGTATGCGGGTTCGGACATTAACCGAATCCGTATTTTCATGGAAAGGAGAGAAATAGAAATGAGACGATCTGTATTCATAAGTTTACTTTTTTTATTCGTTCTCATCGGTTGTGCACCAGAAGAAACCGATCTGCTTGGCATCAAGCAACCAGACGATGAAAAGATTACGAAAGCGACGGTGCAACGCGTCATCGATGGGGATACATTAAAAGTGAGGCTAGCAGACGGGAAAACGGAGGATGTTCGTTTGTTGCTCGTCGATACACCGGAAACTGTTAAACCGGATACGCCGGTTCAACCTTATGGAACGGAAGCTTCAGCGTTTACAAAAGAGACATTACCGAGCGGGACAGCTATTCGGTTGGAGCGTGATCATTCCCGGGCTGACCGATACGGGCGACTGCTCGCATATGTCTGGTATGGCGATAAAATGTTGAATCAAGAGTTACTCCGAAAAGGTCTTGCGCGTGTGGCGTTCGTCTATGAACCAGACACACGTTATGTTGATGTGTTTGAACAGATCGAACAGGAAGCCAAGCAGGCAAAGAAGAAAATCTGGAAGCACGATGGCTACGTCACGAATCGCGGATTCAATGTTCAAGCGATTACAGAAACGAACTCCTGCGATATCAAAGGTAATATCAATCGGTCAGGTAAAAAAATTTACCATGTCCCGGGTGGTCAGTCTTACAATGAAGTGAAGCCGGAGCAACGGTTTTGTACGGAGAAAGAAGCACGAGAAGCCGGATTCGTCCGGGCAACACGCTGATAAACGCAAAAATAGCCATCGCTAGCGATGGCTTTTATCTATCATACAGGTGGTGGCGGTGGTTGATACTGCTGTACGTTATCATCTTCATCAAAGGAAATCGTGACATCGGTGATTCCTTTGAGGATGCGAATTTGCAATTCGAGTCGATCTTTAATGTCGTCCGCTTGCGCAATAGTCAAGTTGGGATCAACTTCAATCTCCGTTTCGACATGGAAGTGATCTCCTTCCTTGATGACTTCAAGTTTTTCGATGTCCCGAACCGCTTCATCACGTAACAAGATTTCACCGATTTTAGCCGTCAGTACTTCATCAACCTCACCGAGCGCACCGGCAGCATTTTGAATAAAAACATTATAGACGACATAAAACATCATGAGTCCAATCAAGATGGATGCAATGCCTTCTGCTTGATAAAACGATGTATAATGCGAAATCAGGACAGCGATAATGGCGATGACGCCACCAAGAGTTGCGACAAGATCTTCCATGAAGACGAGACGTGTCGCCGGTTTGGCTTGTCCAAGGTGGGCGAAGCTTTGACCAACAAGTGTCAGTCCGCTCGATTTGAGTCCCGTCTCATGCGCGATTTCTTTCATCGCTTTATAGAACACTCCGACTTCGAGGACAACACCAATGCCAAGTGCCGTCAGGATAATCCACAAACCACTCGTCTTTTCGCCAGGACCGTGTGTGATATGCAAGATGCCTTCCCGAATCGTCTCGTAAGCAAGCAATGCAACGACGATGATCGCAGCAAGTAAGACGAGATTCACAAGGCGACCGAAACCATTCGGAAACCGTTTCGTGGGTGCTTTTTTACTGAGAGCAGAACCGATGTAGACGAAGAACTGGTTCGCTGCGTCACCGATCGTATGCATCATTTCAGCGAACATCGCTACATTCCCAGTTAAGATATAGGCGACGAACTTGATCGCGGCAATGATCGTATTGACGATGGCGGCAGCAAGGGCTGACTTATTTCCGCGACGGATCAATGAGAAAAAAGTGGTCATGAGCGGTTCTCTCCTTGTCTACTCAAAATAGGTTAACCACGTCCTGCTTGGAAAGACGGATAAAGTGTCATGCCACCGTCGGCAAAGAGTGTGATCCCTGTGACATAACTTGCTTCGTCAGACGCAAGCCATGCGGCAACGGCAGAAATCTCTTCTGGTTTCCCGATGTTGCCCATTGGAATCATGCTCTCGACTTCCTTGCGTTGTTCTGGATCTTCGAATTTTTCAGCGTTGATCGGCGTATTGATCGCACCAGGTCCAATCGCATTAACCCGGATTCCTTTCGGTGCATACTCCATCGCAAGGGTTTGTGTCATCAATTTGACGCCACCTTTACTCGCAGCGTAGTGGACGAATGTCGGCCACGGAATGATTTCATGCACACTCGACATATTGATGATACTACCTTTGACATCATGTTCGACGAAGTACTTCAGTGCTTCTCGTGCCCCGAGGAAAGCTCCTGTTAAGTTGACATCGATGACTTTTTGCCAATCTTCGAGCGACATCTCGTGGGATGCTGACGGCATCTCGATTCCCGCGTTATTGACGAAAACATCCAACTGACCAAAGTGAGCCACCGTCTCTTTCAAAAGGTTGATCATATCATCTTCCTTTGAGACATCCCCTTGGACGATAAAGGCTTCCCCACCTTTTTCTTGAATCGATTCAGCGATTTTTTTCGCTTCTTCCGGGTGGCTGCGATAGTTGATGACGACACGCATGCCTTCTTCTGCATAACGACGAACGATAGCTTCACCGATTCCCATTGATCCACCTGTTACAACGGCAACTTTTCCTTTTAAACTTTCATACATGATGCTTCACTCCTTCATTTATTGTTTCGTAAATCCAATCATGATTCCACCAGCAACGACTAAAATACAACCGATAATGACGAAGGTCATCTCTTTCTTCGTTTTCGTTTCTTTCAGCAAGAGGACGCCACCAATCGTTGAGATGACGACACCTGTTTGAGAAAGGGAGAAGCTTGTTGCGACTCCAACTTTTGCCGTAGCAAACAGTAAAGCGACGTTTCCGACAGCCCACATGAGTCCACCAACTATATTGCCAGCTGTTTTCTTCGTGAAGAGGTCTCCTTCTCGTAAAGAAAGAAGAATGGCGCTGACGACCATCCCGATCGCTTGTGGCAATACGGCTTCCCAGCCATTAATATCAAACCAGCGGGCGATGACGACGTATCCGACATATCCGACAGTCGAGATGAGGAGGAGCGTCAATCCTTTGCCGATATTCTCATCTTCTTTACTCTTATCTTCCTTATAAGACGTGAGAGCTGCTCCGGCAATGATCAATACAAGCGCACTGATTCCGAGAATCAAGGCAGTTGTCGTTGACCACTCGCCAAAAGCAAGAACACCGAACAACGATGTTCCGACGAGTTGCATCCCTGTTGAGATAGGCATCGTCTTTGAAACACCCATTTGACGAAATGCGGCAAATTGATTTTTTTGACCAAGTGCCCAAAAGGCACCAGAAAAGAATCCGGCAACCCAAGCGGTCGTAGACAGCTCTGGGCTGACAAAAAAGAAGGTGACGATCGCGAAAAGCAACGCACCCAGAGTCGTACCGATGATTTGTTGCGCCGTTGAACCTCCGATTTTCGAAACGACAAGCGGTAACGATCCCCACATCAATGCGGGAACGATGGCAATTAGAATATCAATCAAGTGTTTCACCTCTCCTTACTATTATCTCTCTACTTGAAGTTGTACCCCACAAGGCGTTAGGAAAAACCTTATGGTGTGAAGATGAATTATTCTGAAATAAAAAACGTCCACCGAGGTGGACGTGTACGGTCGTTTCATTTAGCGAAATGGTTCATCGGCGATCCGGACGATTTGTCGTCCAATCCGGCGACCGTTCCATAAAGCGATGACAGCGATCGTCAAGGAAATGCCCATGACGTCGTACTGCGTAAAATAATAGCCGAGATAACTAAAAGGCAGGCTGATGATCCCGACGAGCGAACTCGTCCACTGTCGGATTTTGAGTGACTCGATGTTCGCAACACGAGAGAACTTTTGTTGCTCCATGATCCGCCAACGTGTCGGTTCGCTTAAGGCATCGTTAACAAGACGCGGGAAGGCGAGCAATCGCGCGCCGTAAGAACCAGCAATCTGTAGGTAACGGTTTTGATTTTTCCCTTCGTCATCGAGCCAGCGTCGAACCATTGGTTTAGCGAGTTCCAGCAGGTTGATTTGCGGTGAAAGAATCTGAAGGATTCCAAGAATCGTTGATGCGGCACGTCCAAAGAAAGCAAACTCAGCAGGAAGCTGGATTGGTTCATTTCGGACGAGCAATTCGATATCGGATAAGACCTTCTCGATCAGTTTTGTATCCACGTTTTCCATATCACTTTCGAGATAGAACGTGACTGCTTTTTCAATTGCTTGTCGGATATTTTGCTTATTCGCATTTGGCAATAAGAATCGTAGATCTTCTAAACCATCGACGATCGCATCGTAATCCAATGTGACGAAGGACTGAAGAATCCGCTGGATCGCGCGCATATCATCGGGCGTCGTCGCTCCGATCATCCCAAAATCAAGCAAGACGATTTTGCCGTCGGACTGGACGAGGACATTGCCTGGGTGCGGATCGGCGTGGAATTTCCCGCCGAACAGTAATTGTTCCCCAGCGTTCAAGAAGAGATTACGTGCTAGTTCGTCACGATCAATCTGATGTTCCGCTAGATAATCGAGATCCGTGATGCGTGTCCCTTCGATCCATTCCATGACGAGCACCCGATTCGTGCAATGTTCTTCATAATAACTCGGGATATAGATGACGGGGTTCGTTTCATACATCTTTTTAAAGTAGAGACCGTTTTTTAATTCGGTCCGGTAATTCAATTCATCCCCGATGACGAAGACCATTTGGCGATATAAGCTTTGCAAATCAGTCGATTTGTTTAACGACGTCCGGCGCAACATGGCAATGACGATACGCATGGCACGGAAATCGGTTTTGATGATTTGTTCGATATTCGGTCGCTGGACTTTGATCGCGACTTTTTTACCATTTGATTTTAAGGTTCCGCTGTACACCTCACCAATCGAGGCAGAAGCGACAGGACGGGAACTGATATCCGAGATGATTTCTTCGATCGGCATACCCCAATCCTCTTCGATGATCTTTCGTGACTCTCCAAGTTTACTTGAAGGCACTTTATCGACCAGTTCGGTCAGTTCCATCAAGACGGATGGGGGGAACAAATCAGCTCGAATCGATAAGAATTGACCGAGCTTGATCAGTAATCCTTCCAACCGTAATGCTTTTTTCTTATAGTCACGCGCAATTCGGATCATGATGCGCTCAAACTCTTCATTGTTCGTACCTGGCCGGTTTTTCCGGGTGAATCGATAGATCGTAAAGATGTAACGTGCGAACATCGTCACGATGACGACGATGCGATAAAGCGCCCAACGTTTCATACGGTCACCTAGCTTCCTGTACAGTTTGTTTCAGTATAGGTTACTTTACCTAAAAACGTCACTCGCAAACGGTCGAAACGGTGACAGAAAATTAATGCTTTACGGAAACTAAAAAGAGAGTATAGTAAGTATTGGAATTTCTTTGTAGAAAGGTGAAATGTGCGCATGTCCTGGGACTTATTGAATATCATCGGCACGGTCGCTTTTGCGATGAGTGGTGCGATCGTCGCGATGGAAGAAAAATATGATTTATTCGGCGTTTGGTTACTTGCTTTGATCACAGCATTTGGTGGTGGTGCCATTCGTAATCTATTGATTGGTGTACCAGTATCTGCTCTCTGGTCGCAAGGTGGTCTCTTTTTAGTCGCGATTCTCGTTGCGTTGTTGATTTTCATGTTACCCCAGTTGTTCTTGCCGCACTGGACACGTTGGGGTGTCCTCGCGGATGCGCTCGGGTTGTCTGCGTTTGCGATTCAAGGCGCCCTGATGGCAACAGCAAAAGGACTGCCACTGTCAGCGACGATTTCGGCTGCTGTGCTGACCGGTGTTGGTGGTGGTGTGATTCGCGATTTGCTCGCAGGTCGGAAACCACTCGTCCTGCATAAAGAGATTTATGCGATGTGGGCTGTCATGGCTGCACTCGTGATTGATCGCTTCCAATTGACGAATCCCCTACATTTGTTCACATTGCTTGGACTCATCACGGTTTTACGTATGCTATCGTATTATTATGAATGGAATTTACCAGCACGACGGTTAGGGGGAGAATAAGTATGAAAGTATTCATTATGATTGGCGCGATCTCGATGATGCTATCGGTCGCACTAGGTGCATTCGGTGCACACGCCTTAAAAGATATGTTGACGGAGCGGATGCTTGCAAACTGGCAGACAGGCGTACTTTACCAGATGGTACACTCGCTCGGCATCCTAGCACTCGGAGGACTCTTATTAAAGGCATCGATCCCACAATGGTCATTGGCTGCATGGCTGATGCTCGCTGGAATCGTCTTCTTCTCAGGTAGTCTGTACGTCATGGCATTGACGAACGTGACGAAACTGGGTGCCATCACACCAATCGGTGGCGTCTTGTTCATCGCGGCGTGGATCTTTGTCGCAATTGGTGCCTATAAAGGATTATGAGAACGGACCGTGTTTCTTCACTCATGGAGAAACACGGTCTTTTTCATATGAAAAACGCCTACTCACGATAGAGTAGGCGTAGGTATTAAAACGGATTCACCGCTTTGTCGTTTGTGTTTTGTTTAGCTTCGATAATGCTTGCTCATAGCGATCCAGTACACGATCTGCAACCGGTTTCAGCTCTTTTGAAAGCACAGCGAATTGCAATTCACGCGATCGTGTCGATCGGTTCATAGCATTCCCCATGGTAATTCCTCCTTACGTCATTCAACTTACTGTTTTATAGCCGCAAGGAGTATATTCCCATGAGATATTTCAATCAAACGTCATTCAACACATTAAAGTGCAAAATGAGTATTTAATTGTTCACTTTCGAGACGGTTGCCGATGAAGAACTCACCAAACTCACCGTACTTCGCGCTAACTTCGTCAAAACGCATTTCATAAACGATTTTCTTGAACTGGAGAATGTCGTCTGAGAAGAGTGTGACGCCCCATTCCCAATCGTCGAATCCAGTTGATCCACCGATGATTTGCTGAATCTTCCCAGCGTAACTCCGACCGATCATCCCGTGACGGTACATGAGCTCTTTACGTTTTTCCATTGAAAGCGTGTACCAGTTATCGCCATCGCGACGTGACTTGCTCATCGGATAGAAGCAGATGTGCTTCGCTTGCGGCAAGATCGGATAGAGACGATCACGCACGTAAGGATTCTCGTATGGGTTTCCTTCTCCTGAACCACGATACGTACCGAGTTCAACGACAGAGACGTAAGAGTACGTAGGAATGAGGTAATCGTATAGATCAAGTTTCTGCATCTTGACTTCGACGTCTTGGATTTGTTCCATCGTTGGACGAAGAACCATCAAGACGAGATCCGCTTTTTGACCGATGATCGTGTAAAGTGCATGGCTGCCGTCTTTTGTCGCTTCGACGCCAGAAAGCTCTGCGAGGAAGGCTTGGAACTCTTCAATCATACGCGCGCGGTCTGTCGCGTCGACTTGTTTCAAGCGTGACCAATCGATCCGGCGGAAATCATGTAATGTATACCAGCCGTCGAGTGTTTCAGCGGCTTGTTGCGTAGCAGTCGGTTCAGATGTTTGGTGTTGCATGGGATGACCTCCTGAGTCTGAAATAAATTGTTTTTTTCCATATCCTATCTTATCACATTCTATTGAAACGCTTCGCCCGAAAAGGTCTTTGTCCATGAGATCGTAACACATGAAAAAAGCAGAGAGAGGGTAAAAGGGGAAGTGGAGATTACTTTGTTTGAAAATAGTCTCTGTACCATTCTTGAAAATGACTGTAATAGTCTGTGAATATGGCTTCAGTGCTTTTGTTAGATAACTTTTTTGCAAATTGTTTTAACAACGATTGAGAACTGTGTATAATAAACGATGGAAAAGAAAATCGATCAAATCGACGACGTCGTGTTTACTTAAAAAGGAGAGAAACTCATGCAATTATTCGATATGTTAGAACAAAAGATTAAAGCGCACCAACCGAAAATCGTCTTCCCAGAAGGAATTGACGCGCGTGTTCTTGGCGCAGCTGTCCGTTTGAAAAAAGATGGTCTCGTCACACCGGTCGTCATCGGACCACGTGTACAAATCGAAGAAACAGCAGCAGCGAACGGCATCGATGTCACGGGACTTGATACGATCGATCCTGCTTCTTACGCTGGAATCGATGAGCTTGTCGCATCGTTCGTTGAGCGTCGTAAAGGGAAAGCAACAGAAGAGCAAGCACGTGCTGTCATCTTAAAAGATGTGAACACGTTCGGTACGATGCTCGTTCACACAGGGCAAGCAGAAGGTCTTGTATCGGGTGCGATGCACGCAACAGGCGATACAGTGCGTCCAGCACTTCAAATCATTAAAATGCAAGAAGGCTATAAAAAAACATCAGGCGTCTTCATCATGGTACGTGACGATGAGCAATACGTCTTCGCAGA
This sequence comes from Exiguobacterium sp. UBA6309, assembly GCF_002439205.1. Taxonomy (NCBI): domain Bacteria; kingdom Bacillati; phylum Bacillota; class Bacilli; order Caryophanales; genus Exiguobacterium; species Exiguobacterium sp. UBA6309. The sequence goes on from NZ_DJTL01000015.1 coordinate 45,919, forward strand.
CTGCGCAATCAACATCGCACCAGATGCGAACGATCTAGCAGAGAACGCAATCGCATCTGCGAAAACAGCGAAAACATTCGGGATCGACCCGAAAGTGGCATTGCTCAGCTTCTCGACAAAAGGTTCAGCAAAATCACCAGAGACAGAGCGCGTCGTTGAAGCAACGCGCATCGCGAAAGAACGTGCACCAGAGCTTGCAATCGATGGCGAACTCCAATTCGATGCAGCATTCGTTCCAAGCGTCGCGAAATCAAAAGCACCAGAATCAGATGTCGCAGGTCAAGCGAACGTCTTCATCTTCCCAAGTCTTGAAGCTGGAAACATTGGCTACAAAATCGCACAACGTCTTGGTGGATTCGAAGCAATCGGTCCGATCCTTCAAGGTTTGAAAAAACCGGTCAACGATCTTTCACGCGGTTGTAACGAAGAAGATGTCTACAAGCTCGCGATCATCACGGCAGCACAAGCAGTCGAAGAACGCCAAGCCTAAGCACGGTGTGAAAAAGTCTTTACTTTTTCGGGAAACCCCGTACAATGGTACACATCACGAAAATCACGAAACGTAAACGTATAGCAACGCTCGTATAATAGTGGGAATTGGCCCACGAGTCTCTACCGGATCGCCGTAACGGTCCGACTACGGGTGGTGAGTTACTGCTCTCTTTTTTGGCGTACAGTGGCTGCCCCCGGGTAGCGGCTGTACGTTTTTTCGTTTTTAAAGAGGAGAATGCATGTATGAAACGTCTACACGATATGATTAATCAAGAGGGAATCGTCTTATCGGAGCAAGTATTGAAAGTGGATGCTTTTTTAAACCATCAGGTCGATCCAACCTTGATGTGGGAAATCGCTTATGAGTTCATGGATCGTTTCCAAGATGCCGGGATCACGCGGATTTTGACGATCGAAGCGGGTGGTATTGCCCCGGCAATGATGACGGCGCTCCGTTTAGGGGTACCGATGGTCTATGCCCGTAAGACGAAATCGGTCACATTGAACGAAGGAACGATTTCAGCTGAAGTCTTCTCGTTTACGAAACAACAGACAAGTACGATCACGGTCGCAGAAAAATATCTGCAACCGGGTGAACGTGTCTTGATCATCGACGATTTCCTCGCAAACGGAGAAGCGGCGTTTGGTCTCGCTCGTCTCGTTGAACAGGCAGGGGCAGAAGTCGCTGGATTTGGAATCGTCATTGAAAAGTCGTTCCAACCGGGACGTCAAAAACTGATCGAAGCTGGATTCCGTGTCGAGTCACTCGCGCGAGTTGAGTCATTGAAGGACGGAAAAGCGACATTCGTCGACTCGGTGACCGTATGAGACTATCAAACTTCAAAGCAGCCAGTCTCGGACTTCAGCATGTGCTTGCGATGTACACTGGAGCAGCTGTTGTTCCACTGATCGTCGGGAGTGCGATCGGATTGTCAGGAGAAGAACTTGCTTATTTAGTGGCGATTGATCTCTTCATGTGTGGCGTTGCGACCTTATTACAAGTACTCGTCACGAAATACACAGGTGTTGGTCTTCCCGTCGTACTCGGTTGTACCTTTACAGCAGTCGGTCCAATGATCGCGATTGGAAGTCTTCAAGGCATTACAGCGATTTACGGTGCTTTGATTGCCAGTGGGCTGATCATTCTTGTCATTTCAGGCTGGTTTAGTAAGATCGCGGTCCTGTTCCCACCGGTCGTCCTTGGTTCCGTCGTGACGATCATCGGGATTTCCTTAATTCCGGCTGCGATCAACGATATCGGAGGCGGACAGGGAGCGAAAGACTTTGGTGACTTACGTTACCTCGGACTCGCCGGATTAACGATCGTCTTGATTTTAATCTTGAATCGCTACGGCACGATCTTCTCAAAAGCGGCAGCTGTCTTAATTGCTGTGATGATCAGTACACTCGTTGCATTTGGCATGGGAATGATCGACTTCAGTCCGGTGGCAGAAGCGTCATGGTTCCAAATGGTGACACCGTTTTACTTCGGTGTACCGACATTCAATGCAACTGCCATCTTGACAATGACGCTCGTTGGTCTCGTCTCGATGGTTGAATCGACAGGTGTGTTCTTGACACTTGGTGAAATCACGGACCGTCGTTTGACGGATAAGGATCTAGCGCGTGGCTACCGAGCAGAGGGTGTCGCGACGATCGTTGGCGGTATCTTCAATAGTTTCCCTTACACGACCTATAGCCAAAACGTCGGTCTCGTTCAGTTGACTGGCGTAAAGACACGCAAAGTCATTTTATTTGCGGGTGGATTTTTGATCTTGCTCGGCTTCTTACCAAAAGTAGCGACGTTTACGACATTGATTCCAAAACCTGTTCTTGGTGGAGCGATGTTGATCATGTTCGGAACGGTCGCGGCAAGCGGGATCCGTATCTTATCACGGGTCGATTTTTCGAAGAACGAGCACGTCATCACGGTGGCACTCGCGCTCGGAATTGGTCTAGGAATCAGCATGAATCCTGAAATCGTAGCAGGTCTCCCGTCAAAAATTCGCGTTTTGACGGATAGCCCGATCGTCGCTGGTTCACTAACAGCATTGCTATTGAACGGGATCTTCCGATTGACCGGGAAGTCCGAAACAGCAGATGTGCCACTTGCTAAAGTTGAATAACAATTGTAACTTTCCGAAAGGAGCTATCCTGTATACTACATAGTAGCAGGTAGTTCCTTTTTTATACTGCTAACGTAATCAGAATATTCCGAGTATGTGGATTTAATGAAAATATACATTGAAAACGTTTACAAAATCGACACATCTTCTTTATACTGACAACGTAGCGGTACGGGGAACTGCTAAGAAACAAACAGAGACTGGAAGGACGTCGTAAAAATGAAACAACAGACAGAGTTGAATCGGGGACTGGAAGAGCGTCACATTACACTCATGTCGCTGGGGGCGGCAATCGGTGTTGGACTCTTCCTCGGATCAGCGAAAGCGATCCAATTGGCAGGTCCAGCAATTTTACTAGGCTATCTCATTGGTGGAATCATTATCTTCATCATCATGCGAGCACTTGGGGAGCTTGCAGTGCGGGAGCCGATCGCTGGTAGTTTTGCGGAATATGCCCGAAAGTATGTCAGTCCATTAGCTGGTTTTTTAACGGGTTGGAATTATTGGTTACTCTGGATTTTTACGTGTATGGCGGAAATCACAGCAGTCGGTATTTACATGAAAGTATGGTTCCCGGATTCTCAGGGGTGGGTATGGGCACTAGCAGCACTTGTTTTGATGACGAGCATCAACTTCATTGCTGTTAAATTTTATGGTGAATTCGAATTTTGGTTTGCGTTGATTAAAATCGTCGCGATCGTCGCCATGATCATCTTAGGGACCTTGACGATCGTCATTGGTCTTGGAAACGGCGGCACACCGGTTGGGATTTCGAACCTGTGGTCACATGGAGGATTCTTGCCAAACGGTTTCACTGGTGTACTTCTTGCCATGCAGATGGTCATGTTTGCCTTCTTAGGGATTGAAGTGATTGGGGTCACAGCAGGGGAAGCGAAGAACCCGAAGAAAACGATTCGAAAAGCCGTTAACAACGTCTTCCTTCGAATCTTAGTATTTTATATCGGGGCGCTCTTCGTCATTTTATCGATTTATCCATGGGATCAAGTCGGTGCGAACAACAGCAGTCCGTTCGTATTATTATTTGATTCACTTGGTATTCCATCAGCAGCCGGCATCATCAACTTCGTTGTCTTAACGGCGGCACTATCATCATGTAATTCCGGTATCTTCTCGACAGCCCGGATGATGATGAACTTATCCGAGAACAGTGAAGCGCCACGTCGTTTCTCAAAAATCTCAAAAAACGGTGTTCCAGCACTTGCAACGATCTTGTCAGGTGTTGCCTTACTCATTGGTGTCGCTTTGAACTACTTCTTACCGGAAGATGTTTTTGCGATTGTGACGAGTATCGCGACGTTCGGAGCCGTTTGGACATGGGCAATGATTTTGATCGCTCAGATGCGGGCGCGGAAAGTACACGGTTCAGCAGAATTTGGTGTTCCGTTCTTCCCGGTCGCCAACTACCTCGCGCTCGCGGCGCTTGCCGGTGTCATCGTCTTGATGGCATTTGACGCAAGTACACGGATCGCGCTGGTCGTTGGACCACTCTGGTACGTGATTTTGATTGCCGTCTATTATGCAAGAGGAATGCATAAAGAGACACGTCAATCGACGCGTCGAGCATCAGGAGAATAATGAGATGGGCGGATCTGCAAACGGGTCCGCTTTTTCATCACTTCGTATCAAACGGTTTCGTTTTGTTTTGATGATGAATTTGCTACACTTACGGCAGAACCATACAGGAGGTCATACGAAATGAAAACGATTCATGTAGACGAGTTACAAGAGCGATTAGAGGCAGGTGAGGCGTTGCATGTCGTCGACGTCCGTGAGCAGGATGAATACGATGCAGGACATATTCCGAACGTCCGCCTCCTTCCGATGTCTGAGATCGGCGAACGCTATACGGAATTGCAAGAAGGCGAAACCTACTACTTGATCTGTAAAGCGGGTGCGCGGAGCGAAAACGTCGGTCGTTTCCTCGAGCAATATGGATACGACATCGTCAACGTCGAAGGCGGTATGATGAACTGGAAGGGCGATCAAGAAGCATAAGGGTAAGCGTTACTAAGGAAGACGACTCGAACTGAGTCGTCTTTTTTCATGTGAACTAGTACACGTTTATCGATTTTTCTATGAACATTTTTCGTTATTGTTCCGATAGGGAGGGTAGAATAGCGAGTCCTTGCACTCGAGAATGGAGTGACACATGGAACAAAAGATCAAACGAACAATGAGCATCAAACAAAAATTAATCGTGACATCGATTCTACTTTTGATGATTCCTGCATTAGTAATCGGCTTTGTCGCATATGACCTCGCGAAACAAAAGATGACGGAACAGATTCTTCAATCTGCTCATAGTGGAGTCGACCGGATGAATGATGAAATCCAAAACATCATTGATCCGATGCGGCGCGATGTCGCCTTTTTTGCGGACCGAATTGACGGAACGCTTTATCAAAAAGGAAAACAAAATGCTGCGTTACAGGAAAAAATGACAGAATATCTCGACATGCATCCGCAGGCGGCGAACATCTATTTCGCGACGACGGACGGGGATATGAATATTTTCCCGGAACAGGTCATGCCAGATGATTATGATCCACGGGAACGCTCGTGGTATCAATCGGCAGAAGAAGCAGGTGGCAAGGTCGTCATCACGGATCCGTACGTCGATGCTGCCTCGAACAAGATGATGGTCACGCTCTCGCAGACAACTGGTAACGGAAAAGGTGTCGTGGCGATTGATGTCGATGTCGACCGGATCGCGGAAATCGCGAAAAAGATCAAAATCGGAAAAGAAGGATACGTAATGATTCTTGATTCTACGAAAAAAATCGTTACGCATCCGACATTAAAACCAGGTGAGAAAGCGACAGGCAAATGGGTGTCATCACTTTACGCTAACCCAGCAGGGCAGTTTGGCTATGAGTTTGAAAACAAAGGCAAACAGATGGACTTCATGACGAGCGACCTGACGAAGTGGAAGGTTGCTGGAACACTGTACGATCATGAAATCACGGGTGCGACATCTAGTATTCTTTGGACGACGCTTGCTGTCATCGGCGGGATGTTGCTCGTCGCAGCCATCTTCATCTACTTCATTCTTCGCTCGATTCTTCGCCCGCTCGGTCATTTAACACGTGGAGCAGAACGGATTCAATCTGGTGATTTGACGGAGCCCGTCATCGTTGAATCAAATGATGAGGTCGGTCAAGTCGCCCAAAGCTTTAACGTCATGGTTGACTCACTCCGTTCGATCATCATTAATCTCGATCAGTCGATTACACAAGTAGCTGGCTCTTCTCAGGAATTGATGGCGAACTCTGCCCAAACGACTTCCGCTTCTGAGCAAATCGCGGGATCGATTCAACAGGTCGCAGCAGGGGCGGATCAATCGAAACGTCAACTCGATGCGAATGCTGTTTCGCTCCAATCGATTACAGCAGGCATCATGCGAATCGCTGAGAGCTCAACCGATGTCTCGGAATTGTCACGTTCAACGGCAACAGAAGCCGAGAATGGAACAGTTGCTGTGCTGAAGAACGTTGAGCAGATGAAAGAAATCGATGCCTCCGTTCAAAACTTCGGTGGTGTCATCAGCTCACTCGCCCATCGTTCGAATGAAATCGGAAAAATCGTCGATGTCATCAACGGTATCGCTGAGCAAACCAATTTGTTAGCACTGAACGCAGCAATCGAAGCAGCACGCGCAGGCGAAAATGGAAAAGGATTCGCTGTCGTTGCGAGTGAAGTGCGTAAACTAGCAGAGCAATCACAGGATTCAACGAAACAGATTGCACAGCTGATTCAAAACATTAAACAGGAGACGGATCAGTCGGTCACGATGATGAAGGAAGTCTCAGGACAGACGAAAGCCGGTTTGTCGACGACAGAAGCATCAGCAGAGCGTTTCCAAAAGATTCTCGAACGAACGCAGGAAATGACGCCACGGATCGAAGACGTGACGGCGACGGTCGAAGAAATTGCAGCGAACGTCCAAGAGGTTTCTGCCTCTGCAACCGAAATCGCCCATATCGCGCAAGAGAATTCATCGGCGTCGAAACAAGTGGCGGCGACGACGGAAGAGCAGTTGAGTGCGATGGAAGAAATTTCGCAATCCGCTAAAGCATTATCCGATATGGCGGAAGAACTACAGGTACTCGTTGCCCGTTTCCGTGTTTAAATGATCAAATCAAAAAAGGCAAGGAAGCCCGTCTTCCTTGTTTTTTTGTCTGTCAACATTCGGTGACAAACGGAACAAATAGCTTATAATCCCTGTGAATCTCGGCTTGAGACAGTGTTAAATCGGGAATTTAATTAGTATCTAACACTTCGAAGGAGGTGGGTACGGTGAAGCAGTTTCGTAAAATAAGAGAGTGGCAAGATGCAGGTCTTTTGGATGAAGCGACCGTTGAACGAATCATGAACTATGAAAAGCAACGTTCAACGAAACAACGCCTTCCGCTCTTGTTGATTGTTGGAGGGACCTTCGTCGTCTTGGCTGTATTCAGCTTTTTAGCTGCCAACTGGCAAGCGATGCCGATCGGCTGGAAAATCGGACTCGTCGTAGCACTCATGTGGATTTGTTACATCATGGCGGATCTTTCGGAACGTCGTCGTATTCTTCATCCGGTCGTCTTTCGAATCGGTGGAATCCTAGCGTTTGGCGCCTCGATTCTCGTAGTTGTTCAAAGTTTTCACTTGCCGATGGAAGGATCACTGCTCAGTTGGTGTATGTTTGTCGCCGCGTTAGTGCATTATATGCTTTGGCGTCATGAAGCATATGGTGTCGTCGCCTTCCTATCCGGATGGACGATCTTTACGAGCCTTGGTGGTTTTGGTCAGGAGCAGGCGAGTTATCTCGACTGGACATCGTTCGGTCTGATGGTCGTGTTGTCGTTCAGTTGGTTTTACTTCAGCCAACGTCTGCCGTCGCTGTTATTTAGCTGGCTGTTTCTTTTTTTCAGCGGTCTATCCTTGTTTCTCCTCGTATCATATGACGGATTCCTTTGGCCGATTTGGACGCTATTTTTGCTTGTTCCAGTTCTCTGGCTTGTTCGTGAGGAATCCAATCGCCGTATCGTCGAGATGGTCTATCTGGTCGTCGCTGCTATCAGTTCGATCATCTATTTATCCGTTCGTGCGGAATCAAACGTCGTATTACCCTCCGTGACAGAAGCGGTACTGTTAGCTATCGTCTCCACCGGTCTAGGAATCTTTCTCTATCAAAAACGTCGTGGATTGTTGTTCATCGTACCGCTTGGATTCGTCGGAGTACTCTGGATTGATGAACAGGCAATTCTACTTGCCATTCTCTTTGAATTATCCGCGCTACTGTATCTGTTATATCGAGAACGCCGTCATGCAGTCGTCTGGCCAGCCTTTCTCTATTTCATTCTCGTTCAAATTGCGATATATGTCATATATGCATGGGATCGTTTAAACATGTCCTTATTTTTCCTCATTGGTGCGCTCCTCATCTTCCTATTGTCCGGTGTCTTATGGTGGTTACGCCGTAAAGGAGGTGTGGCGTCATGAAGCGTTATCTGATACCAATATTGCAGACATGCGCCGTCGGTCTGTTGATCGTCAGCTTTTTTGCGACCTCCTGGTTCGGGACATCGTACCGTTTTCGGGCAGAACCGTTTGATCCGTTTGATCCCGTTTACGGCGAATACGTGATGCTTCAGTACCCAGATTTAAAACCTGGTCCGTGGATTCAAAATGGACGTGTCTATGTCAGCTTCAAAACGGATGCTTCCGGTTATGCTCAAATCGATCGGATTTCGAATGAACGATTCTTCGGAAGTGTCGCCGGCGATTATTACGATCAATATGTATCGATTCCGCAGTTGACGCAGTATTATGTCGAACAGGGAAGCGGAAAACAATACGAAAAAGCAAAAGCACTGGAAGTCCGTGCGGATGTGTCACCATGGGGAATGATCCGGACGACGAATTTAAAGATTTCTGAGTAAAAAACCTTGCGCCAGGAATAAAACGGTTGTACTATTAATTTAAATTTTCAGACAACTTAATTTGCATGTGTAGATGGGAAGAGTAAAGTGATCAGAAATCGATAGAGAGTCTCTGTTGCTGGAAATGAGACGATTTCGATACTTGAAGATGGTCCCGGAGCAGTCGGAAGAACGTGAACCGTGTTCATCAGTAGAACCGACCGGTAGGAAGGATACCGTTAGCATTCCATGGAGTCTCGTACTCCGAGAGGTGGCTGAGCGTGAGTTGAGTCATGAACGAAGGTGGTACCACGTGATTAGACATCACGTCCTGAGAAATGAGGGCGTGGTGTCTTTTTTTGTGGAGACGTTCCCGCAGGAGGAGGATGACGAGATGGCAGAAGCATTGGTATTGCAATCAGACTTTGGCGTGAGTGATGGGGCAGTGAGCGCGATGTATGGGGTGGCCCATAGCATCAATCCGGAGATTCGGATTTTTGATTTAACGCATGATATTCCACCGTTCCACATTTGGGAAGCGTCCTATCGGTTACTGCAGACGGTGCCGTACTGGACGATTGCGAACGCTCAGGAAGCGCGGGGAATTGCCGTCTCGCATGGTTCGCTTTGGCAACGGGCGCGCCATAGCATCCAGATTTTACTCCCGTTACTGTTTACGAGTCTCGAACGAATTGAAACCGTCAGCAATGCGATGGATCTCCGTGGATTTGGTGCGGGACGAAAGCGGACGTGGTACAACCAACAGACGATGACACGCATCGATTATGTCGCGATCGGTTGCATAGTGCTATTGACGATTTTCTCGTTTGTCGTCACTTTCCATGATGGCAATCGATTTTATAATCCGTTCTAAGCAGGAGATACGAAAAAGGCAGTGGATGCGTCCACTGCCTTTTATCATATAACTAATCCGCTTACGCAGAACGTTTTTGATTTTCCCAACGTGGTGAATTCAATAGTTCAATCCATTTCTTAACGGCTGAAATCGTAATGACGATCGCGAGCAGTCCCATCGTTACGGATAAGACAGTATTCAAGACGCTAAATCCTGGAGAATCTGGATTTGCATAAACGTTTGCGACCATCCAGATATCCGCGAACGTTACTGTGATCAGGAGGTAGACGAGTGGAATGAACGTCGTCAGAGCATAGACTTTTTTATCGGCGATTTTCAAGATGATCGTCGTTCCGATGATCAAGCCGATTGAAGCCATCAGCTGATTTGATACCCCGAATAATGCCCAAATCGAACCGATGTCACCTGAGAACAGGAGATAGCCCCAGAAGAACGTCCCGAGTGCTGAAGCAAAGATTGCACCTGGAATCCAGTCGACGCGTTTGAGTGGTTTATAGAATTCACCGAAGAAATCTTGAATCAAGTAACGGGCGACACGTGTTCCTGCGTCGATTGCAGTTAAAATGAAGACCGCTTCGAACAGAATGACGAATTGGAAGAAGAAACCGGCAATTTCTTTGAACCATGGGATGGCGCGGAAGATGAACGTCATACCGACGGCGAGTGAAACGGCACCACCTGTTCGACCTGCAAGGTCGAGTCCGATTTCACGAGATAAATCATCCAAGTAGACCGTGCTCATACCTAGAGTTGCGAATACTTCTGGTGTTGAGTTGATGGCAAAGTAATCACCGACTTCAAGAGATGTCGCAGCAATCAATGCCATGACGGCAACAAGACATTCGACAAGCATGGCACCAAAAGCAACCGGTTTGATGTCACTCCAACGATTGATCATCTTCGGTGTCGTACCAGAACCAACGAAAGCGTGGAAACCAGAGATTGCACCACAGGCAATCGTGATCGAGATGAATGGCCAAACTGGACCAGCGATGATTGGACCACCGCCATCAACGAACTTCGTGAATGCTGGGAATCGAATGTCCGGGTTGATGATGAAGACACCGACGATCAAGGCAAGGAAAACACCGATCTTCATGAAACTTGATAGATAGTCGCGTGGTGCGAGCAAGAGCCATACAGGCAGTGCAGCAGCGAAGAATGCATAAATCGGTAGAGCGATTGCGAGCTGACGAGAGGACAGGTCGAACCAATCGCCAATGAATGTTTCCGTCAACTGAGGACCAAAACCAATCGCAGCTAAGATGAGTAGAAAACCGACTGTTGAAGCAAGGGCTAGGTTACCACCTTTACGTAAGTAAATCCCAACGAGCATCGCGATCGGAATCGTCGAGAAGACAGCGAATGTGCCCCATGGATTATGTTCAAGCGCATGCAAGACGACCATCGATAGTCCCGCCATCGTAATCGTGATGATGAAGAGCATCGCAAGACCGGCACAAAAACCAGCGACGGGACCTAATTCTTTTTTAGCGACTTCGGACAACGATTGACCATCTTGGCGCATCGAGGCAAACAGGACGACCATATCATGGACCGCTCCCCCGATGACGGCACCGATCAAGAGCCACAGTAAGCCGGGTAGATAGCCGAACTGAGCAGCAAGGACAGGTCCGACGAGTGGACCAGCAGCAGCGATTGCCGCGAAATGGTGTCCAAATGAGACCCATTTGTTCGTTGGAACGTAATCTTTTCCGTCCGCTAGTTTATGAGCAGGCGTTTCGCGATCATCTTTGATTTTTAAGACTTTCGCGGCCATGAATGTACCGTAGAGACGATACGCGATTAATAAGATACAGATGACAGCAATGACGATGGGAGTAGCGCTCATCTAAAATTCCTCCTCTTGAATGAACTATGATGGATTTAGTATACAAGTTGTGGAAGCGCTTTCTTCAATTTTTAGATGAGTTGTCGATTTTGTACGATGAAAGGTTGAAAAAGGACCTTGAATCACAAAAAAGAAGCGCTCAAATACCGAGCGCTTTTTTCAATAGTTTGACATACGTCCGACTGACCGGCACATCGATTTGGTGAATCTTTAAGTTGTAAGCCCCGTTAAACCAAGGTTCGATCGCGTCAATCGCTGATAAGTTCACGAGATACGAGCGATGAACCCGTAAAAACCGATGATCTTGAAGCTTTCGTTCAAGTTCGAGTAAGGTCTCGTTTGAAGGATACGCTTCATGTTCCGTTACGATTTTCGTTTTCCCATTTTCAGCGACGATGTAATCAATATCTTGCGGAGATAAGAGTTTGAGTCGATCTCCCGTTTCGACAGCTAAACGTTCAAGTCGAGGTGCTTTTTTCGGAAGCGGTCGTGCGACTTTTTCGATGGCGCGCACGATCCGTGCCGGATCATACGGTTTCAAGATGTAGTCATAGGCATTGAGTTCAAAGGCTTCAAGTGCATGAGCATCATATGCCGTTACAAACAAAAGAGCCGGAGGACGTGGCATCGACTTCAATCGTTTGGCGACTTCAAGACCGCTTCCATCCGTCAGCTCGATATCAAGAAAGACTAAGTCGGGTTGAAGGGAGCGGACGAGTCGTTCCGCTTCTTCGACACTACCAGTTTCTCCGACGACTTCAAGACCGGCTGCGGTCACGTGATAACGGAGCTCGTCACGTGCGAGCGGTTCATCTTCAATCAACAAGGTGCGCATGCTGGTTCTCCTTTCTGACTTCAATGGGAAGGTGAATTGTGATCGTCGTTCCGTTTTGACCGTCACTCGTGATCATAAACTGTCCTTTTTCACCGTAAAGGCTTCGAATTCGTTCTGCCGTATTGAATAACGCGGTACCGGTACCAGAAGATGGAACGACTTCTCGACCGAGACGAGCAAGGCGAGAGGCTTCAATCCCGCGTCCGTTATCGACGACTTCGAGGTGAAGTTGATCTGCCTCACACCATGCCGTCACCCCGACATATCCCGTCTGCTCATTCAAAAAAGCGTGAAGGAACGCATTCTCGATCAACGGTTGTAAGATAAACGGTGGAACGAGTAAAGACGTCGTCTCTTCCGCTAAATCGATATCGAGGAACGGTCGATTTGGAAAACGCGCGGCTTCAAGGGATGTATACGCTTCGATATGCTCGAGTTCCTTTTGGAGCGGAATTTTCGTCGAGCGTGCTCCTTGGAGGTTACTACGGAAAAACGTTGATAATTCGAGCAACAACGTCCGTGCCTGTTCGACATCCGTTCGGCACAGTGCATAAATCGTATTGATGGCATTGAACAGGAAGTGTGGATGAATTTGTGCTTCGAGTGCCCGAATCTCGGCATCTTTCAGTAAATCAGCTTGGCGCTGTGCGTTCCCGAGTGCCAGTTGTGTAGAAAACAGTTTTGCTAATCCTTCAATGAGTTCGACTTCCACGGCGTCGAGCAGTTCGGCATGCGGATAGTAGACTTTTAACGTCCCGATCGTCGTTTCCCCGACGATGAGCGGAGCGATGATGCCCGCTTGAAGCGGGCAATCCGTTACGGGACAGCCGATATCGAGTCGTTCCGTCACAAGACGAACTTGTCCATCCTGTAAAACATGTTCGGTTGGTTTCGTCGTCCAGTGACTACCTGCTTGATGGTGATCACTTCCGATACCGAGGTGAGCAAGGATAACGGATTGATCCGTCAAGGAGACAGCTTCCGCTCGTGTTTGCTGCAACAGAATTTCCGCGACAGCTTCTGCCGTATGGATATGTAGACCACGCGTCAGGTGCGGAAGCGTCAAATCGGCGATATGCAACGACCGTTCTGCTTCTCGTGCACGGACGGTTTCTTCTTCTCGCGCAGCAAGACGGATGATCGATAAAAATAACCAGACGCCAAGGACGTTGATGAGTGTCATCGGCAAGAAGATAAACTGGACGAGTTCAACAGCCGCGTCAAAGGGGCGGGCGAACAGTAAAATCAATGACATTTCAAATAGCATCAAAAAAGCGGTCAGACAAACAGGTAACAATGCTTGGCTGCCGAGTCGGTCACGCCAGTAAGGGCGAAGTAATCCACTGACACCACCGGCAATGACGGTCGAAAGCGTACAAGCAAATGCTGTGAACCCGCCGAGGGAATACCGATGAATCCCGACGATAAGTCCAGTCATCAATCCACCAAGCGGACCAGCGAGTAACCCACTGATGACAACGATCATCGTTCGTGTATTCGCGATTGCCGATGTTCCGTCGACCTCTTCGAGCCAAGCATGGGGCAAGAATTCTGCTAAGTCGACTTTGACCCCTGTATAGTTACTTAAGATCCCATACGTCGCAAAAAACAGGACGAGGACACGGAATTGCCAACCTGCTTCCGGTTGACGCAACAAGCGTCGCGTTGGTCCCCACTGGGCGAGGATGAACGCTAAGATGATCATGATACCAAGTCGCTCGAGTAAAAAAGGAATCAGTTCCAACATATGTATTCCTCCATTCGAGTTAAGTGTAAACGCTCGCAAAACGAAGGGCAATGCCGATAAACAAAAAAGCCGTACTCCCTCTAGTGGAGAGGAAGTACGACGAGCTTGCTTATTGTGCGTCTTTATCGAACGTGATGCGTGCGATTGCATCATGTTGGTGAATCGTTTCTTCGTTGCGACATTCGACGTAGAACGAAGCAATTGGATCCATTTCGTATAGGTCGGCAGCAATCAAGCGCACCATGTCTTCTACGAAACGTGGATTTTCGTACGCCATCTCTGTCACGCGTTTTTCATCCGGACGTTTGAGTACCGGGTGAAGTGGGGCAGAAGCATTTGATTCAGCCGCATCAAGCAATGATTGTTTCCAGTCAAAGTCTTCTGCTTCATCACGTAACGAAGCTTCCATCGTGACGTAGCCACGTTGGTTGTGGGCACTGTACTCGCTGATTTCTTTCGAACATGGGCAAAGTGTCGTAACGTTGATCGTTAAGCCGACAGATAATGTCGCTTCATTCGTTTCCGTGTTGACGCTGACCGTTTGCCATACTTCGGCATTCATCAACCCACTAAGTCCCGTTGCAGGTGCTTTACGTGTAAAGAACCAGGGGTAACGAATCGTCAATTGACCTTCTGTTTGTTCCATACGGTCCGCTAAATCACGCGCGAATTGAATGAGTGATTCATTCGTGACTGTCCAACCTTCGTTGTGGTATTGATCAAGTTGTTCCGTTAAGCGACTCATGTTGATCCCTTTACGGTCTTGTACGAGTGACGTCGACAACTCGAACGTCGCGACTGTCGCTTGTGTTTTATCCCCGTCTTGGATGACGACAGGATGTTTAACGTTTGAGATTCCAACAGCGTCAAGTGCGAACAGGAAGTTCTTCGGTGTATTTTGCAAGTCGACCATTTTATCTTTTTCAGTCGGTTTTGTTCCTTTGATTGGTGGTACCGAACCGAACAGCTTATGGCGCTCTTCTTTCGTTGGTAATGTAATCGGGTAGGTAGACATGTTTATGGGCCCCTTTGTCCTTTTGTAGTGTTTCAATAGTAATAACATGACAGGAATGCTAGAGACGAGCAAGTCTGATGATTCCGCAAATGTGTTTCATCGTTTCATTACTAGAAGTGTTGTCTTGAATTTTATCACGAACGTTCGATAAACGAAACTCGCACGACTTAAAATCGACACATTCCATAGCCGGAGGAATAACATGCTTGCAATCGGGTATATTATCCTATAGTATATGTTCAGGTGAACGTGTAATTATTGTTTTTGTCATAGTCATACAATGTATTTTTGATTTTACAGATAGTCAGAGAAAGGGATGACAGGGATGGATTGGCAGTTATTACTTCAATATGCTTGGGTCGTACTCGTCTTGATCGCGCTTGAAGGATTACTTTCGGCAGATAATGCACTCGTACTCGCGGTCATGGTTAAGCACTTACCAGGAGAACAACAAAAGAAAGCACTTTTTTATGGATTAGCTGGAGCATTCGTCTTACGATTCGCGGCACTGTTCGCGATTTCGTTCCTCGTAGACATTTGGCAAATCCAAGCACTTGGAGCGGCGTACTTGCTCATCATGGGACTACGGCATATTTATAAGACCGTTAAAGCCAGAAAGCTCGGTGAGAACCATGGGGCTGAAAATGAACTCGATGAAGAACCGAAGTCGGAAGAGCCAGTTTCAAAAGGTGAATTCTGGCGGACAGTCGCAAAAATCGAATTCGCAGATTTAGCGTTCGCAGTCGATTCGATTCTTGCAGCCGTTGCCCTTGCCGTTGCTCTCCCGGACTGGGGATCGGGCGAAATCGGTGGTTTGAACACGGGTCACTTCATCGTCATCCTGACGGGTGGTTTGATGGGTGTCGTCTTGATGCGGTTCGCTGCACGTGTATTCGTGAAGTTGCTCGCAGAGCGTCCGGGTCTTGAAACAGCAGCCTTTGCAATCGTCGCTTGGGTCGGTGTGAAGCTAGCCGTTCTGGCGCTTGAACACCCGAAATACCACGCATCAATCGAAGGAACGATCTTTGAAGCCTTGAAACTTCCTGAAGGATTCGCCCACAGTACACCGTGGCAGGCATTCTTCTGGACAGTCATGGTCGGTCTTGCCCTTTGGGGTTGGTTCTCTTCACCAAAAACGAAACCAAATCCAGATGCTGAAAAGAAAGTCGATCAAAACTTATAAGAAATGGAACGATCCGTCGATGACGGGTCGTTTTTTTGTGTTAGGTTTTCTTAAACAATGGGAATAAAACACAAGGTTAAGTACTTCAGTCGAGCTTTCATCTTTTTCTTTCCGATCGACCGGCATATAATAAATAGACTGAACAAAAAAGGGGATTCGTTAGTATGGATATTGGATTAATTACACAGTATGCGACCGTCGGGCTCGTACTGATCATTTTGCAGGGGTTACTTTCTGCTGATAATGCAATGGTCATGGCTGTCCTCGTCCGACCGTTACCGGACGATCAACGCAAAAAAGCACTTTTCTATGGTCTTGTCGGAGCTCTTGTCTTACGTTTCGTCGCAATCTTCTTTGCTTCGTATTTAGCGACGATTTGGGAACTTCAAGCACTCGGGGCGATATACCTTTTCTACGTCGCGTTTAAAGGAATCGTCGAGGCTCGATCGAATAAACACCAAGTACCAGATTCAATTGCCTCACAAAAAGCCTCACCGAACTTTTGGTGGACTGTCGTTAAAGTCGAGTTCTCTGACTTGGCGTTTGCTGTCGACTCGACACTTGCTGCTGTCGCCATGGCAACGACATTACCGATGATCGGAGGAACGATCGGTGGTCTGAACACAGGACAATTCTGGGTCGTCTTCTTCAGTGGGATCATTGGTCTCGTCATTATGCGTTACTTTGCGAGTTGGTTCGTTGTCTTGCTCCAAAAGCGACCAGGTATCGAAGAAGCTGCCTTTTGGCTCGTCGCATGGGTTGGCGTAAAACTCGTCGTCATGACACTCGCGCATCCGTCGATCGACGTCTTGCCGCATGAGTTTCCAGAGAGTACACTATGGCAAACGATCTTCTGGGTCGTACTTGCCCTGATTTTAATCATTGGTTGGTTCCGTAGCGGAAGTAGTTCAACCAAATCAGCAAAATAATATAATGGCGGGCAGGGTACTCTCTGTCCGTCTTTCGTTAGGAGAGATTTTATGCAAAACGGTAATTTCATTCGGATGCTGACGCGGATGCAAAACGTTCCACGGTGGGATGAATATGCACCACGTTTTCCGGATAACGCAGCCAGTCATAGCTTTCGTGTTGCCTTATTCAGTTTGATGGCAAGCTATTTAGAAGAAGCGGACGGACAAACACCAGTCGACCGCCTGACATTGCTCGGAAAAGCCCTATTCCATGACATGAACGAGGTCATCACCGGACCAATCAAACACCGGACGAAAAAAGAGCCGACGTTACATGCACACATTCAGGCAATGGAACAACAGGCGAGTGAACAGCTCGTCGCCTTACTCTCGAAGTCGCTTCAACCAGCCTTTACGACGTATCTTGTTCATGCAGAAGATGATTCACCGGAAGGACGAATCGTTGAAGCCATCGATACGTTTGATGCGATGTTATATGCACGCCGGGAAGCACGGATGACAGAGTCCGTCTTTTTCGAACAAAAAGCAGCGGAATTACAGGCTGTTCTGGAACGACACCCACTCGCTTCAATCCGTCGCTTGACACAGTCGGTCATGGAAGAGGACGAGATGTCTCATTTTATCGAAAACGTCTTGATGATGGATACGATTCGGCGCTGGAAAGGACGTTTCAATACGATTGATGATAACGACGCGACACATGCGTTTCGAGCAGCTTCACTTGGTATCTTCAATGGATTGATTGAATCAGAAAAATACGGCGTCACGATCGATATCGAAGAAGTCGTTTCCCGTCTGTTATGCCATGATCTCGTCGAAGGCACGACAGGAGATGTTCTTGGACCTGTCAAACATGCGACCCCGGTCACGGCAGCAGCCTTCGAAGCTTATGAACGGGCAGAAGGAGAGACGTTGATCAACAATTTACCAGAAGACATCCGAGCACCGTTCCGTCGATTCGTCGTTGAAGCAAAAGACGAGACGTACGAAGGGCAAATGGTCGATGTGATCGATAAACTCGATGCGTTGATCAAAATGAACATGGAACGAAAGTTAAATGGTGTCGAGTATGAGACCGGTTATCGGGCCCAACTCAAAAAGGTACAGATGACATATGAAAATCCATCGGTCGTCTTTTTCCTCGCTTATGTCTTGCATGATTTGGATTACGTGACGTCATGACAAAGACAACGATGACACCAGGCCGCTTAACGTTGATCTTGATCCTCGGTTCACTCGCTGCACTCGGACCGCTCTCGATCGACATGTATCTACCTGCTTTTCCGGATATGTCACGCTCATTTGATGCGAGTGCGTCACTGATCCAGTTGAGTTTGACAGCTTGTATGCTCGGAATGGCGCTCGGACAATTGATCGTCGGTCCGCTCAGTGATGTTCGTGGACGTAAGCGTCCATTAATGATTGCTTTACTTGCGTATCTGCTCGCTTCTCTTGCGTGTGCGATGGCACCAACGATTGAAGTGTTGATTGCGCTGCGCTTCATCCAAGGGGCAGCCGGAGCGTCAGGAATTGTCATTTCCCGGGCAATCGTTCGCGATCTATTCGAAGGACCGGAATTAACGCGGTTCTTTGCTGCCTTGTCCCTCGTCAACGGAACGGCACCG
This sequence comes from Exiguobacterium sp. UBA6309, assembly GCF_002439205.1. Taxonomy (NCBI): domain Bacteria; kingdom Bacillati; phylum Bacillota; class Bacilli; order Caryophanales; genus Exiguobacterium; species Exiguobacterium sp. UBA6309. The sequence goes on from NZ_DJTL01000015.1 coordinate 64,527, forward strand.
ATTCTCGCACCCGTCATCGGGGGACAGTTGCTTCGGTTCGGTGACTGGCATTTTGTCTTTTACTTGCTGGCGATTTTAAGTACGTTGATGTTGCTCGCTGTTGCACTGCGTTTGCCGGAAACACTTCCACTCGAAAGACGCGTTGAAGGGAATTTGACGACGACGTTGAAGACATTCGGACGTTTGTTGACGGACCGTGTCTTCATCGGCTATGCGTTCGCGCAAGCATTCGTCATGGGCGCGATGTTTGCCTACATCTCCGGTTCACCGTTCGTCTTACAAAATATTTATGGCGCTTCGCCGCAACAGTTCAGTTTTTTGTTCGGCTTAAACGGAATCGGAATCATTTTAGCGGCTCAAATCGCTGGACGTCTTGCTGGTCGAGTTGATTCAGAACGTCTGATGCGAATCAGCTTGACGGTTGTTGCGAGTGCAAGTATCTTTTTGTTCCTCGCTTTAACGTTAACGGACCAATTGATTTTTGTCATGATTCCACTTTTCTTCGTAGTCTCAAGCGTTGGTTTGATCTCAACGCTCGGTTTTACCTTAGCGATGCAAAACTACGGAGCAACGGCTGGAAGTGCCTCGGCACTTCTTGGTTTACTCCCGATGCTCGTCGGTTCGCTCGTGTCACCACTCGTCGGCATCATGGGGGAGCAATCGGCCGTTCCGATGGGGCTGATTATCATGACGCTTGATTGTTTGGCACTCGTCCTTTATTACGGACTAATCGTCCGACGTCCCGACCGCTCATAAATACTTGTTAGTCAAAAACGTTTGTCCTATTTATGGGACGAACGTTTTTTTATTTAATGAAAGGAAAAGAAATGGAATTCATTTTGAAACATTTTCTAGATGGTTTGCGTAGAAGAGGGAGAAAGCCAGTACTTCAGAAAGGAGTGGAGCGATGAAACAGGAGTTGCCGCGTGAACGAGAACCGTCGATTGAGGCAAGATTAGCACGTCATTTTGCCGCGCAAAAAAAATACTTACGTCGTCAAGAAGAGGCGATTGATCAGCGAGACAAAGAGTTGGCTCGTTTATTGTATGAAGAAAACCGGACTGCGTATCAGCGGGCTTATCACGAACTGTATGGTTCACATCCTTACATCGAGGTGAACGAAAATGGACGTTAGTACACTTTATTTATATGCGTTAGCGGCCGCTGCTTGTGGTGTATTTGTGTCCATCCTATTCTCAGACGTCATTCCGGGTGTCGATCAAATTTTCCATCCTACGTTGATCTTATCTTTCGTCATCATCACGTCAGCGATCGGCTTCGGACTCGAACAACTGAGTCCGCTTGGTTCAATTTTGATTTTAATCATCAGCAGTGTCATCGCGTTGTTAGTGACGACACTGATGCATATTTTTTTGTTCGTTCCGATGGCACAAGCCGAACAGTCGCTTGGATTTTCGGAACAGATGCTAGAAGGGCGCAGCGCAACCGTCATCGTGCCGATTCCGACTGAAGGATATGGTGAAATTTTACTTGATGACGTCTCAGGACGTGTATCGAAGTCAGCCGTCCTGTTTGAAGGTCCTGCCTTACCACAAGGAACAAAGGTACTTGTTATCGAGATTAAACAAGGCGTCGCGTCTGTCGTGACGTACCCCCAACAATGGAAAAAGGAGATGTTTACATGAATCCAGTATTAATCGTATCGATCGTTGCAGTCGCATTGATCGTTGCATTGATTGTCCTATTCATCACGAAGTACCGAACGGTTGGTCCGGAAGAAGCATTAATCGTATCCGGTAGTTATCTTGGAGGACGCAACGTTAATACCGATGAGTCCGGCAACCGGGTGAAGATTATTCGCGGCGGCGGAACATTCGTGTTACCTGTCTTCCAACAAGCAACACCACTTAGCTTGTTATCGAGTAAACTCGAAGTCACAACACCAGAAGTGTACACGGAGCAGGGTGTACCGGTCATGGCGGACGGAACAGCGATCATCAAGATCGGCAGCTCGATTTCTGAGATTGCAACAGCAGCAGAGCAGTTCCTCGGAAAATCAAAAGAAGAGCGCGAAGGGGAAGCGCGTGAAGTTCTTGAAGGGCATTTGCGTTCGATCCTCGGTTCGATGACTGTCGAAGAAATTTATAAGAACCGCGATAAGTTCTCGCAAGAAGTCCAGCGGGTCGCATCACAAGACCTGGCGAAGATGGGACTCGTCATCGTTTCGTTTACGATCAAAGACGTCCGAGATAAAAATGGATATTTAGAATCACTCGGGAAACCACGGATTGCACAGGTGCGCCGGGATGCGGACATCGCAACGGCAGACGCTGAAAAAGAGACACGCATCAAACGAGCGGAAGCTTCAAAAGATGCGAAAAAAGCAGAACTCGAACGTGCAACGGAAATCGCTGAAGCGGAAAAAGAAAATCAGTTGAAGATGGCAGACTACCGCCGCGAACAAGATATCGCGAAGGCGAAAGCCGACCAAGCTTATGATCTTGAGAATGCACGTGCGCAACAAGAAGTCACCGAGCAACAGATGCAAATCAAAATCATCGAGCGGCAAAAACAAATCGAGCTCGAAGAACGTGAAATCCTCCGTCGTGAGAAACAATACGATGCGGAAGTCAAAAAACGTGCCGATGCCGATCGTTACTCGATTGAGCAAGCTGCCCAAGCGGACCGTGCGAAGCAATATGCGGAAGCAGATGCAACGAAATACCGGATTGAAGCATCGGCAAAAGCGGATGCAGAACGCATTCGTCTGGATGGTCTTGCGAAAGCGGACGCTGAGCGAGCACAAGGGGAAACAGAAGCAGACATTATTCGTTTGAAAGGTCTTGCCGAAGCAGAAGCGAAAGAAAAAATCGCGCAGGCGTTCGAACAATTCGGACAAGCAGCAATCCTTGACATGGTCATTCGGATGATGCCAGAGTACGCGAAAGAGATTGCAGCACCACTCGGTAACATCGATAAGATCACGGTCGTTGATACAGGTAGTGGTGAAGGTGGCGGTGCAAACCGTGTCACAGGGTACGCGACTGATTTGATGGCGTCACTGCAAGAGACGTTAAAAGCGTCGTCAGGATTAGATGTCAAAGAGTTGATCGAGAACTTCTCTGGTAAAGGAACAGCAAAGCCGTTGACGGTCAACTTGAATTCCCATGATGCGGTGGCAGCGTCGAAAACAGAAGACTGATTATGCAAAGTCGCGTCTTATTGATCTTGTTTGCGCTCCTTATTTTTCATGTCGCTTGGCCGCTTCCGTGGTATGCATTAGCAGTACTAGGTGGCGTTATTGGAATCATCAAGGGATACACAGCGGATGAAGGAATCGTCAATATATTTAATTTGAAGAAAGTGTCCTATTCGCTACAGGATCGACAGACACGTCAGGAAGCCGTTCTCGCTCTGATGTGTAGCCTGTTGACTGTCGATTTTCCGTATTGGTACGCCGGTATGACGACAGGAATCGCGTGGCGCGATGTCGGATACGTTGGGTTCGAAGTATTGTCGACACTTCTGTTCGCTTACTTCTTATTCCGTTTCTTATGTCTGAACCTATTCCAACCGTTCTCGGTATCGGAAAGAAGGGTATAAAAAATGGATAGTTTAGTATTTCTACTGCAAGAGCGCTGGATGTTATTGCTCCCGTTCGTTGTCGTCTTCTTGATCAACGTTGGGTTATTGACAGCTCTTCTAAAGAAACGACGTGATTTACCGAAGCTGTTAGTTTTCGGAATGGGTGGGATGGCGATTGTGTTCATCGTCTCGTCGCTTGGATTAAGCATGGCATTGCTGTTCTTCGGATACAATTCATAAAAAACGGAGCTGACTCAAAAGTCAGTCTCTACAAAGATAGGGGTGGCAGAATGATGATCTGCCACCCCTATCTCGTAATAAAAAGAATGACTCGTCACACGCAACTCCTACAGGAAAAAGCGCATTTATGCGCTGTCAGAGACAAACAAGACCCGCTTTCCTGCTTGAATGAAGCAGGAAAACTGGCTTGTGTCTCGCCTGAGGAAAGGGCGTGAACAGACGAGTCATTTTTTTTTTGAGTCAGCCTCGTTTAATGAAGTAAGAATGAATGCTGTTAACGTGGTAGGTCATACCCAATGACGACAAGTCCCGGTCCGGTATGTGAACCGATGGCTGCTCCGGCGATCGTCAAGATAACTTCGCTTGGTGAAAATTGTGCTTCAATCAATTGTTTTAACTGTTCTGCCCGTTCGATCGAATCCCCATGACCAATCATGATTCGATGTCCGTCAATCGCTGGGCGTGCTTCTTCCATCCATTCGACGATCCGGTTCATGACTTTTTTCTGACCACGGATTTTCTCTTTTGGAATCAACTTCCCGTCTTCGACTGTCAACAGCGGTAAGATCGATAAGAGACCACCAATGAAGGCGCTAGCTCGCGAAACGCGTCCACCGCGCATCAAATATTCGAGTGATTCGACGGTAAACAGATGACGAATCGTATTCACCTTGGCTTCAGCATAAGCCGCTGTTTCTTCAAACGAATGCGTCTTCGCATATTCTGCGACGTCAAGAACGAACAATCCTTGTCCTGTCGAAGCGGTTTTCGTATCGAGTACGAGATAAGGAACGTTCGGATACTTTTCCGCGAGTTCCTCTGCTAGCATCTTCGCGGTTTGGTATGTTCCCGATAATTCGCTCGAGAAAGCGAGGTAGAGGAAGGGATCCCCTTGTTCGAAATGACGCGTGAACACCTCGACCATCCGGCTGACTTCGACCTGGAATGTCTTCGGTGCTGCACCGTCACGCATCTTATCATACAGTTGTTTCGGAGATATCGATTCTCCGTCGAAGAACGTGTCTTCGTCGATCAATACGCCAAATGGCATGACCGTAAAATCATAAGCATCTAACATGTCTTTTGGTGCATCAGCACCACTATCTGTGATCAATCGGATCATCACGTTCTCTCCTTTCTTAACCTAGGGCTTTTTCGTTTCGATCAAGCATCCGACTCAAGTTGACGCCGAAACGCTCATTCTCGAGTTCCGTCAACGTTGCGGGCGTCAAATCAGCGCCGAGCGCAAGTAACGCTTCATATGCACGACGTAAACACTCCTCGACTGTCAAGGAAGTACCAAGCAGTTCCTCGAGTGATGCCATCGTTTCCGGCACGACGGTCGGGTAGACGAATTTCGTCGTCTCACCTTGAAGCGCTGCTGCGTAAAAGTCACGGACTAAAGCGGCGCGTTGACTTCCACTTCCGTTGACACAAAGATAGATTTGAACGGCAACTCCGCCACGAACACGACGCTGGGAGATACCAGCGAATTTTTTCCCGGCAATCGATAAGTCATAAGAACCGGGACAATACGATCCGACGACTTCACCAGCGACGATTGCGTCCGTTTCTTGTGCGAACATACGACGGACAAGCGCCAGCATCGCTTCGTAACCACTGTCGATATCGATGCCGCCGCGTTCCGGTAGGACGAGTGAAATATTCAAGACACCAGCGTCGAGGACGACGGCAAGACCACCTGAATTACGGACGACGGGTGAGAAACCATGTTCATGCAGGACAGCTACACCGTCAGCAAGATGAGGAAGACGGGCATCCTGGATGCCGAGGACGACGGTTTCGTGGTGAATCCAAGAGCGGAGTGCAGCTCCTTCTGTTGCAACGGAAGCGCATAATGTGTCGTCCATCGCAAACGATTGTGTCGCATGGAAAGCAGTTCCGAGTGACGTTTGATCAAAAATACGATAATGTTCTTGTTTTAAGAGTTCGATTCCCATAGGCTCGTTCCTTTATTGTAGATTTGCGACATCATTATAGCACAGGGTGTATAAAGTTTCTGTGCGAAGCGCCGCGGGAGACAGGAATCCTTGGAAACAAAACCGAACAACAACGATATAGACACGATTTAAAGGAGAGAAACATATGTATCAATCATTAGGACAATTAAAGGAAACGAAGGTCTTCAAGGATCCGGTTCATCGCTATATCTATGTCAGTGATCAGTTGATTTGGCAACTGATCGGTACACGTGAATTTCAGCGACTACGCCGAATCAAACAACTCGGAACATCCTTTTTGACGTTTCATGGAGCAGAGCACACACGGTTCCATCATTCGCTCGGTGTCTATGAAATCACGCGTCAACTGATCGATGTCTTCAACGGTCGCGCCGATTGGGACGATCAGTACCGGGAGTTGACACTGGCTGCGGCACTCTTACACGATGTCGGACACGGTCCGTTTTCGCACGCATTCGAGAACGTCTTCGGTGTTAACCACGAGACGTGGACGGAGCGAATCATTCTCGGGGATACGGAAATCAAGAAAGTCCTCGACCAAGTCGGAGACGGATTTGCGGAAGAAGTAGCGTCGATCATCAACAAGACGCACCCGAATCAACTGCTTGTTACGATGATCAGCTCACAACTCGACGTTGACCGGATGGATTATTTATTGCGCGATGCGCATTTTGCCGGTGTCAGCTACGGAAAATTCGATCTCGAGCGGATGCTTCGGGTATTGCGTCCAGCCCATAATCAGATGGTCGTCAAACAATCGGGAATGCATTCGATCGAAGACTACATCATGCGGCGGTATCAGATGTATTGGCAAGTCTACCTGCATCCGGTGACACGATCGAGTGATTACCTATTAAAGGCTATTCTTGAGCGGGCGCAGGAGTTGTACCTGTCCGCATATCCGTTTGCGATCGCACCAATCCATTTGATGCCGCTATTTGATCAGAAGATGGAGTTGCGTGATTTCCTTGGGCTCGATGAGACAATCGTCTACTTCTATTTTCAGCAGTGGGCGAATGAGCAGGATCCAATCCTTGCAGATCTCTCGAGGCGATTCGTTGACCGGAAGTTGTTTAAGTATGTCGATTACCCGGCTGAAAAACGGGAACTCGTCCACGATAAGTTGTGTGAGTTGTTCGAAGCAATCGGCTTGAATCCGACGTATTATCTGCTTGAAGATAAACTCAGTCGTCTTCCTTACGATTTATATGGAGATAACGGTGAAATTAGTAAGCAGCCGATCATGCTACAGATGAAGGGTGGGCAGATGAAAGAGATTTCGCAAGTTTCACCGCTCGTTCAAGCCATTGCGACGTCACGCCAAACGGATGAGAAGCTGTTCTTCCCGCAAGAAATTTTGCACGACTTGCGCGAACATGCGAATGAGAAGATGCAAATCGACCAGTTATTGATTGGTAATGTGACATCATGATATCGTCCGCTGTCCTTACGAACATCTTGCAACAACTTGGACAGGAGGGGGGAGAGGTCGAAGTCTTAAAAGGCGCGACATCCTCCCTTGTTTTTCGGGTCGGTGAGGGAATTCTTCGCGTCCATACGAATCAGGACTGGCTACATGAGGAGCCTGATCTTGTCTTGCACGAGGTGTTTGCGTTACGAGCAGCAGGTGACTTAGGACCAGATGTGTTGGACTATCAAACAGATGTTAGGGACGAAATACCGCCGTGGATATATATGACGCGTTCACCGGGAGAGATCCGGCTTGATCAGGTAGATGAGCAATATGTCGAACGACTAGCACAGATGCTTGCGGCAATCCATACACTACCGATACCAGAATCTCTTTATGTCTATCAGCCGTATGCGACGGAACGTCACGTTCCGACGTGGACGCAGCATCCGGAGAGATGGCGTCAGCTACTGGCGGTCGAACCGATCGAAAGTCAAACAATCCGATTTATTCATCGGGATTTCCATCCGGTCAATGTGTTATACGAAATGGATGGGACGTGTCATACGATTGATTGGATTAATGCGTGTGTAGGTCCCATTGAAGTCGACCTTGCGCATTGTCGTTTGAATCTTGCCTTGCTCGAATCCGTCGAGATGGCGGATCATTTTTTAAAAAGTTACCTTAAACAGACGAACCGTTTGTACGATCACGGGTGGGATATTCGGGCTGTTTTTGATTTTGGACCGGAAACGATTGACGTCTATTCGGGGTGGAAAGCATATGGAAGGCAAAAACTTAGTCAGGACAATGTTCGGGAACGCTTGGAAAAGTTTGTCTTGAAAGTCTATGAAAATAACGAAAGCGGTTACTAAATGAACTTTTCCTCTTGTAGTTCTTCGAAATATTGATTATTCTATTACTTGGAAAGA
>NZ_DJTL01000001.1:0-7930 GCF_002439205.1 Exiguobacterium sp. UBA6309
CCTTTTTCTGCGTTAAACCATTTTACTTTACCTTGTTCCATGTGTATTGCCTCCTGCGTGTGACTGGCACACTGATTATTACTACCGTGATCAATTTCATCGAATATAAAGTGAAACACTTCGTATCTCCACCGAACAACAATAATTACTTAATAATATAGCATGCCCGTATCGAAAAAGAAAGGACAAAACAAAAAAAGAACAAAGTAAGCTGTTCTTCTCTAAATACATCATTGAATTAAAGGGTTCATTTTACCTGTGTCGAAAGGGTATAACTGATTCTTTCAATTAAGTCGGAATATGTTCTCTTTTACTACTGAGTTGTCGTAATGTATGCAAAATGAATCCTTGGAAGTTCGGGTAACGTGTCGGTTGTTCCCAAACAGTGCGGAATAACTCGGTCATTGCAGAATGAATAAGTGCTTCATCAACCTGTGTACGACGAAATAAAAGAAAGAGTGTTTTTTCGTAACGATCGTATAATCGTTCGAGCGCGACAGAATCACGCCGTTTGATTTGATTGAGCAAATCAGTGTCTGAATACATAGGTCACTCCTTCTTCGACAGTTTTCTTTATAGCATGCTGTCACTGTAATGTAATGAACTATTATGTAGATTCCCGCTGGATGAATTATGAAACACGCAAACTTCTTGAACTAAAGATAATAATCTAAAGGAGGAAAAATGATGTTGCCTATATATATTCGTCCGTATGTCTTAGATGATGCGGCAGTTATTCTTGAGATGAACTTACGAAATCGTGAACACTTCGAATACTGGATGCCAGTTAAGCCGTCACCTGAACAGTACACGTTAGAGGGGCAGCGGGAACGAATTTTTCGTCATCAAGAGTTGATGAAACAAGATGCGTATTATGCTTACGGTGTTTATTTAACAGAGAATGATCAATTGATTGGCGATGTCTCAGCGATGTTCATCCAGCGTGGACAAGCCGAGACGTGCATGATCGGCTATCAGTTAGATGAAGCTTATGGCGGAAAAGGATTTATGGCTCAAGCAGTTGGATTGTTCGTAGACCATCTATTTGATGTCCATCAGTTCCACCGGATTCGTGCTGAGGTCATGCCGGGGAACATCGGATCAATCCGAGTTCTTGAAAAAGTCGGATTTCGTAAAGAAGGAATCGCGAAACAAAATCTCTTCATCAATGATGCCTGGGAAGATTTTATTCTGTTTGCTCTATTAAAAGAAGACCGGGAGGAGTCACGTCATGCCAATCTCTGATTATTATGCCAATCTACGGCGATATGTCGGAACACAACGTCTGTTTACACCATGCGTCGCAGCAATCATTCGAAACGAAGCAGGGCATATCCTTTTCCAAGATCCAGGTGGTCCGTTTTGGAGTTTGTCTGCCGGGGTGATTGAACTAGGAGAATCCCCTGCACAAGCAGTCATTCGCGAAGTCTATGAAGAAACGGGTCTATTCGTTCGACCCGTCCGACTAATCGCGACATTTGGTGGGGAATCGTTTCGACTTACGTACCCTGACGGAAACGAGGTCGAGTATGTAGCAACGATGTTCGAATGTGAGGTAGTCAGTGGGACGCTCGAGGCCATTGATGGGGAATCTAAGCAACTGGCTTATTTTCCAAAAAATGAGCGTCCGCCACTTGCCTTGCCTTATCCTGATCAAGTGTTTGAGAAATCGGAGGCATCGAGTTTTTTCGAGTGGGAAGAACAATGGTTGACTGATTTACAACAACAATATTGTTAAAATCCGAACATTATTTTTTTGTTTACTAAAAAAGTTCATGAAAAATCTTAAAAACACGAAAATTTCTTTGACACCATGATAACAGTTCGTTATAGTGGTCAAGGGGCGAATGATTATCGCCGATATACAAAAAATATTCGTTATTAGAGGTGTTATTCATGGATGTAGTATTCGATTATGAAGATATTCAATTAATTCCAGCAAAATCAATCGTTGGTAGTCGTTCGGAATGTGATACGTCAGTCGAGTTCGGCGGTCGTCGTTTCAAGCTTCCGGTCGTACCCGCAAACATGCAAACGATCATTGATGAATCGATTGCTTTGTTCTTAGCTGAAGGCGATTATTTCTATATCATGCATCGATTCGAACCGGCACGTCGCCTAGCGTTCGTTCGTATGATGCAAGAGCGTCAACTGTTCGCTTCGATTAGCGTGGGTGTCAAGGAAGAAGAATATCAGCTGATCGAACAGCTCGCGACAGAGGGGCTAACTCCTGAATACATCACAATTGATATCGCACACGGTCATTCGGAAGCAGTCATTCAGATGATTCGCCACATCAAGTCGCTTTTGCCAACAAGTTTCGTTATTGCTGGAAACGTCGGTACACCGGAAGCGGTACGCGAACTTGAGAACGCAGGAGCAGACGCAACAAAAGTCGGGATTGGACCAGGTAAAGTTTGTATCACGAAAATTAAAACAGGGTTCGGTACAGGTGGTTGGCAACTCGCAGCACTTCGTTGGTGTGCGAAGGCAGCAAGCAAACCGATTATCGCCGATGGTGGTATTCGGACGCATGGGGATATCGCGAAGTCGGTTCGGTTCGGTGCTTCGATGGTCATGATCGGTTCACTTTTCGCAGGGCATGAAGAATCGCCTGGTGAGACACATGAAGTGGACGGGGTGCTCGTCAAGGAATATTTCGGTTCTGCTTCTGAGTTCCAAAAAGGCGAACGCAAGAATGTTGAAGGGAAAAAGATGTTCGTCGAGCATAAAGGAAGTCTAGCAGATACATTGATTGAAATGGAGCAAGATTTGCAATCAGCGATCTCATACGCTGGTGGAAATAAATTGAAGGCGATTCGGACGGTCGACTACGTTGTCGTCAAAAACTCGATCTTCAACGGTGATAAAGTATTTTAAGTATGATGAATCCGCTCTTAACAGAGCGGACTTTTTTTGTTTCCTTAGCATAACTCTTCCATAGGAGGGGTATAAGTCAAATGGACCAAAAAATTCGGAATATTTTGGATAGGGAGTGATTGACATGCTATTTGAAACGACATCGTACTTAATTGAAAAATTCGCAACCGTTCGCAACCAAACGATCGCCTTAATCGAACCGCTCGAAGCAGAGGATTTCATCATTCAAGCTAGTTCAGACGTGAGTCCGCCAAAATGGCACATTGCTCATACGACTTGGTTTTTTGAACGGATGATACTACAGGAATATAGTGAAAACTATCAAGTCTTCCATCCGAAATACAATTATTTGTTTAACTCGTACTACAATTCAATCGGACCTTATCAACCTCGTCAACAACGGGGAATGTTGTCACGTCCGACCGTCGAGGACATCATCGCTTACAGGGCATATGTCGATGGACAAATGATCGAGTTCTTGAAAGAAGAACGGACTCCAGAAGATCAACGAAAAATCGAAGCATTGGTCGAGATGGGACTACAACACGAACAACAACATCAGGAATTGATTTTGATGGACGTGAAGTATAACTTTTTCACGAATCCGTTATTACCTGCCTATCAGTCAAAGTCGTTAGAACCAGACGTGCCTGAAAATGCACTCATGGAAACATCCTTTATTCCATTTGAGGAAGGACTCGTCGAGATTGGTCATACAGGAGACGGTTTTGCGTTTGATAACGAGAGTCCGCGCCATAAAACGTGGCTGCATCCGTTTGAATTAGCGACACGTCCTGTCACGAACGGGGAGTATTTGGCGTTTATTGAAGCAGGTGGCTATGAAAAGTCAGAGTATTGGTTATCTGATGGCTTTGCGACGGTTCAAAAAGAAGGCTGGAAAGCGCCATTATATTGGATGAAGGATGACGCGGGAGAATGGACGATCTTTACGATGAATGGCGTCGAACCATTGCGGCTCGACGAACCAGTCTGTCACGTTAGCTTTTATGAGGCGGATGCTTACAGCCGTTTTAAAGGGAAGCGTTTGCCGACAGAAGCGGAATGGGAATGGGCTTCTCGTCAAGTCGATTCCGTTACGAAGCGCAACATGATGGGAAACGGTACGTTTCATCCAGTCGTAGTCAAAGAGTCAGAGACGACGCTTGCAAGCATGTTCGGTAACGTCTGGGAATGGACATCAAGTCCTTATAGTTCGTACCCAGGCAGTAAACCACTCGAGGGAGCACTTGGAGAGTACAATGCGAAGTTCATGTGTAATCAAATGGTACTACGTGGAGGAGCGTGCGTGACGCCTGACGATCATATTCGCGAGACGTACCGAAACTTCTTCCCACCCGATAAACGCTGGTTATTTGGCGGCTTCCGATTGGCGGGTGATGTGTGATGCGCGAGACGGTCATTAGCTACGATTTATATACGCCGCAACAAAACATGCGTTTAGAAGTCATCGAAGGTCTGATGCGCGAACAAAAAGTCTTACCGGCGAAATATTTTTATGATCATATCGGCTCCCAGTTGTTCGAGCAGATCACGCAACAACCGGAATATTATCCGACACGAACGGAACTTGCTATCTTGGAGCAACACCGAGCGGAAATCGCTCAGAGTATTGGGGATGTGCATACACTGATCGAATATGGAAGCGGAAGCAGTCGTAAAATCCAGATGTTGCTTGAGACGTTTACGCACTTGGATACGTACATGCCGATCGACATCTCAAAAGACTTTTTGATGGAATCTGCTCGTCAATTATCGGAGCGGTATCCTGCATTGCATATTAAAGCTGTTTGTGGAGATTATTCACAAGCCATTTCCTTACCGGTAGAGGAGTCTCAAAAACGGGTCATCTTTTTCCCGGGATCGACGATCGGGAACTTTGAACCGGAGGAAGCGATGCACTTTTTACGTCATTCATCGCGGATCCTTGAAAGTGGAGATGGATTCTTGATCGGCGTTGATCTAAAAAAATCGACCGATGTCCTTGAACGTGCTTATAACGATGTAGCCGGTGTCACGGCAGCATTCAATTTGAACATGTTGACGCACTTGAACCAGATGCTCGATGGAACGTTTGATGTGACCCGATTTAAACATCATGCTTTTTATAATGAAGAAAAAGGACGAATCGAAATGCATCTTCGGAGTCAACTTGATCAATTAGTACAAGTCGGAGACGTGACGGTTCCGTTTAAACAGGGGGAGACGGTTCATACGGAGAACTCCTATAAATACAGTAAAGAAGAGTTTGAGACTCTCGCTCGTCAAAGTGGTTTTCATCCGGTCAATTGCTGGATCGATGACGATGAACGATTCAGCGTGCATTATTTAGAAAAAATGTAACGGCGTCATAATTAAAAAACACTCCTACACGTAAGCTTCCGTTAAAAGCATGACTGGGGAGTGTTTTTCATAGGTTAAAGTGTCTTATTCGATCCGTGCACCTTCAGGTATCGGATGTTCCGGCACGACGAGAATCGGCATCCATTGCTCTGAACGCCCAATCTCAAGCACTCGTCCGGACTCTTCTGGCGTACGACCAGGTACGTTGAGTACAGCAATCGCTTGTTTTCCAAGCAGCTCGTGGACATCAGGTCGTAGTGAATCCCAAGCGAGTGAAAAAGAACGTGTAAATCCGTCGAATTGTAGCTCAAGCTGAATTGAGCCATCCGTGCGATTCGAAATCGACTGGATCGTACCGACACGAATATCTAAAGCATCAAATAATTCAAGTGAAACTACTGGTTTCATGGACAATGACGTACTTCCTTTCAAAAAGCATAAAGTGAGTTAGGAGTCGAAAGAGACGTATGTCGGCTCATAGGTCTGCCATTCGATATCAAGCGTTTGATGATTTGCAAGCTTCGCTAATTGGCTACCGAGATAAGGTCCGATCGTCAAACCGGATGCGCCGAGTCCGTTTGCTAAGAACACGTTTGGATGATTTTGAAGCGGTCCGATTACTGGTAACGAGTTTTTTGTATAGGGACGTAAGCCGATTCGGAGTTCATCAATTGTCGTTTCCTCGAGACTTGGTAAGACAGGTAAAGCACGATTCAATAAAGCATGCATTCCTTTGACGGTCGGCTTTAAGTTGTAATCGGTCTGTTTCTCGTGTGTCGAACCGACGATCAGTTTCTTTTCGTGGATCGAAACCAGGTACAATCCGCGTTGTCCCATGACGACTGGCCACGTCGTTGATGTAGAATCCGTCAAGTCGAGTTGTAGGATTTGTCCCTTCTCTGGGTGCAAATCGATTTTAAGGTCAAGTGGCCGAAGAAGGTCATTCAACCAAACGCCTGCCGTTAAAATGAAGTGGTCTGCCGAGTACTGTTCGTTTTCCATGGTTATACCGGTGACGACTCCTTTGTCTACGACAAGAGATGCATCTCCTTCTAGTACAGTCGCACCGTGTTCGACAGCACCACGGATCATAGCGGCACATAAGGCACGTCCATCAACACGTGCACCGCCAGAGACGAATAAGGCATCTTCGATCTGTTCAACGAGCGGAAACAGCGTTTTGACACGTTCTTGATCGAGTCGTTCGATCCGTTCGATAGCAGGGGCTTCTGGAAAGCGGTTTTGCGCAATCGTCTCCATCTTATCGATTTTTGATGTTTCGTGTAAGGCAATCGCTCCAACTTGCTGATAACCTGTGCTCGTCTCGCCGAGTGCTTCGAGTTCAGGAATCAATGTCTTGTAAAAATGAGCACCGTTATTCGCTAATTTGTACCATGCCTTATTTCGTCGTTGTGTCATCCATGGACAGATGATGCCGGCTGCCGCATGGGAGGCGCGACCGGGTTCCTTCCGATCGACGAGTAAGACGCGTTCACCAGCCTTTGATAAATGATAAGCTGTCGAGGCACCAAGAATTCCGGCACCGACAATGATATGGGTGTACATGAAAAATTCAACTCGATTCTATTCAATTGGAATATCTTATATTGTAGCAGTAGAAGATCCGGGCGACTAGCAAGAGTGAGAATCGGATCGGTAGCACATCGAATAATGGGAAATGATGGGGAAAGTGAACTTTTTCGAAACCAATCACGTATACTAAATATACAATTTCTATAAACTGTGAATTAGATGATTAGAAACAGTTGAATTTGGAAACATACCCTTATAGGCATCATGTCCTGTCATCATTGACTTTGAAACGGTCCATCATGAAGGAGGGGAAGGCAATGAATATGAGTCAAGCCATCGTACGCAAACGCTACACGGATCATACTTTATTTTATTCCGCCATCCTAATCTGGAAATTGCTATTCTTCCTGCCACTGCTCATGTTCGTCAACAGTGGCACGGACCATGTGTTTCAAATGTATTTCGTACCGTATCTAACGGTCATCTTGTTGTTTCGCGTGATGACCTACTTCGCGACCTATAAAGCATCTTTTATGGAGATGACGGAAATGGGTCTCTCGCTATCTTTACTCATCGCAGATGTATATTTGATTGCATTGTTCGATATTCCACTTCCGTTTGCTTTAATTATCCTTGCGCTTGCCTTACTCCACTTCAGTGCGGCATTCAGTCGTTTTCGTTGGTTCCGCCGTCGTCTTTGGTTGAATCGGCATCTTGAGATCCTCAATTATTTGACGGATCACGGTGAAGTACCCATTAAAATCGCCGTCATGGCAGAAGATGAAATGCTTGTGACGACGAAGAGTGGAAAAGAGTTTACGTATCGTCAGGTTTATTGGAGCGGATTTTATATTGAACATGGTTGATTGCTATATGAAACGGATTTCTCTTCGGGGAAATCTTTTGAGACTGAAGACAAGTGCAATTGTTCTCTAACGAGAAGGATTGCGCTTTTTTTTTGTTCGACTCGCACCGTTTTCCTGGGACAAGCATCGCGCCGCTTCGCTTCGCTGCAGGGTCGCTCTTGCTTGTTTTTCCCTAGGAAGCGATGTCGAGTGAACAAAATGCTTCTCGGTCCTTCTTCCGGATATAAAAAATGACGCATTACACGCCACTCCTACAGGAAAAAGTGCGATTTTGCGCTGTCAGAGACAAA
>NZ_DJTL01000002.1:0-5507 GCF_002439205.1 Exiguobacterium sp. UBA6309
AATGAAGCAGGAAAACTGGCTTGTGTCTCGCCTGAGGAAAGGGCGTGAAAAGACGCGTCATTCTTTTTTTGAGTCAGCCCCCATTAAATCGTTTGAAATAAACTATTTGTCGCAAGGGCAGCCGCACTGAGTGCTCCTTGTTTTTCACCCCACGGGACCATCTTGACATCGGTTTCACGTGAAGCAGCGGTCAACGCCGTGTGCTCGACCCGTTCCTTGATTTGATCAACGATCGTGGGTGCGAGCTCAAACATCGGTCCCCCAAGTAAAATCCGGCGTGGATTCAGGAGATGAATCGTATTCAAGACACCGATTCCGATATATTCCCCCGCCCGTTCATATGTACGAACTGCTTGTTCATCGCGTTCGTTTAACCGTTTGCGCAAATCAGCAATCGTCATGACTTGCGGATCCATGACAGCATAATCCCGTAACAATGCTTTTTCGCCTGCTAATGCTTCTAGGCATCCTCTGTTCCCACACGAACAAATCGGTCCATCGAGATCAAGACGCATATGTCCGACCTCTCCCGTAATATGATGTTGTCCGTCGACAAGCTGTCCATCGAGCACATAAGCACCCCCGATGCCTTCCCCGGCATAGAGATAAAAGAATTGTTCGACCCCAACACCTTCACCGAATAATAGCTCAAACGAAGCGAGTGCTCGAACATCGTTTTCGATGAAGACAGGATAATCAAAACGTGCTTCGAGTTGTATCTTCAACTCAACGTCATGTAAATGGAATCGCGGAGCAAAAAGAATGACACCTGTCTCCGGATTGACCATCCCATGGACGGAGATGCCGATACCGTGAATCGTTCCCCGTCCTTGTGTCTGTGCAATCAAGGTCTCGCATAAGCGACCGATGGCTTCAATCAATTCTTCATTCGTCTCAAAGCGTCCCACGGCTTCGGACTCATGAATCGTATTGCCACTTAAATCCGCAACGACACCGATGAATTGGTGACTTGTTGCATCGATACCGATGACGTACTGTTCTGTTGCGACGAGTTCGAGCATGATCGGTTTTCGTCCCCCATTTGATATCCCAAGCTCTCGCTCCGTTACGAGTTGTTCTGCAATCAATTCACTGACGATGTTTGATACTGTCGGCTTCGTCAAGTTCGTCCGTTGCGCTAACTCGACCCGCGAAATCGGTTGATGCATCCGAATCAGTCGCAAGACGAGTGCCCGATTATAGGAACGCATCCATTTAGAATTACGCGGTGTTTCTTTCGCCATGTCCCCATCAACCCCTTTGGTCTGTCTCTTTACTATCTTCGCATATTTTGTAAGGGATTTCACGGTCTCACTTAAAAACCGTTCATCTGCTGAACGGTTTTTGTGCACTTTCATGCTTCGTCATATGGTTGTTCTAAAATCAGGACGCGTGAACCGTCCGGATTCTCGGTCAGTTCGATCTCAACGATTGCCTGACCGACGAGCAAAACGATTGGTAGAGAGGGATCATTCTCGCGAAAGAAACCGATTTTTCCATGGTGTGCGTCCATATAGTCCGCATATAAAAACGTTCCATTGACGTGCAGCTCATCCTTCATTCGATTGAACGACAAGCGCGGGACACCATACCAGGCTTCCCCGTTCAAATAAAGCAAGGGACGCTCGCCGACCGATTCATTCGTCGCCCGCCGGACCTCGATTGCTCCCGTCGTATCGTAATACAATCGATCTTGACCACGTGTCGCGATGACGATCGGATGTTTCTTATACAAGACGACTTCTAAAATTTCATCCGCTTGTTCGACGAAATAACCAGTCTCATCCGACTGGGCAAAACTAATCGTATAAAACTGCATCCAGGAAACGATATCCGTCACTTGAACCGGTTTATGAAAAAGCGCAGAAACAAGTAGTGTTTCTTCCGGGGTGACAAACAGATTGACAGAGATATCCGCTAAGCGGATCGTCCGGATTTGTGTCGAAGGATACGTATGGTCATAACTCGGTACAAGCATCGCTTCATAGTGATCATCCTTTTCGACCAATTCAATCGATGGCATGCGTCGATCAAAATCCGCAATTTGAATTCGTTTCATCCGACATCTCCTCTCACTTTCACTAACAGTCTCACGCAAGTTATTACCCAATATCTGGTTTTCGTGCACTCCCCTGAATTCAAAAAATCGGAACGCATGCGTTCCGATCATTGTACGTACAGATCATATAGTAGATATAGAATGCCTCCCACGATAACCAAAAATGAAAAGATGCCCGCTTTTCCAAAAAAAAACGCGATCGATGGTTTCATCCCGTTCGAATTTTGGCTTTGTCATATAGTACCGCTCCCTTTAACAAGCTCGTAGTACTTTTTTATTTCGACGTCCTCCGTTTTATCCCTTGTTACGATCTGTCATTTCACTCCATTTGCAAAATAGATCAATGTTTCGGTTTCGTCTTCCGTCAACGATCGTCCTGTCTCTTCTGCATATAAAGTCCGCATATCCTTCAGTCGTCCTCCGGTCGCTTCCGTTACACGAATGGCTCGACGCAACATGTTGACCTCTTCTTCAAATTCAGACTTCGGCATCGCTTCTCCATGCGACCAGACATAATAATCGGCTTCTAAACGATCGATTGTTGCGAGTAAGCGCTTCGTCCGTTCGACCGTATAATTCCACTTCGATGAAAAGATATCCGCATACATCGCGTCTCCTAAGAACACGACGCGTTCTTCCGGAATGTAGACGAGTAGGCTACCAGGAGCATGATCATTTTCGACTTCAATCAGTTGGCACTGCACGCCACCTAAGTCAATTTCCAATTGTCCAGTAAAGCCAATCGTCGGTAAGACGACTTCAATATCGCGTGTCGTACCAAACTCGAGCTTGATCGCATCCGCACAAAACGGAATCTCGATCCCTTGATCCATTCGTTCTTGTAATGCTGCATCCGTCCAAGCGTATGGTTGCATCTCTTTCATGCGGGTGATTGTTTGCTGTGTTGCTATCGATGGCAGACCGAGATGTTTCATTCCAAAAATATGATCCCAGTGCCAGTGGGTCAGGGCCAATAAGTCAGGTGATCCAAGATTGTGTTTTTTCATTTCTTCTAAAAACAAAGCGGCATGGGCTGACGAGTTTCCCGCGTCAATCATCAATTGATGCTTCTCCCCACGCACGACGGCGAGAATCGGGCGATCCGTCTCGCTGACCGGTGTCTGATACCAAATCCGTGAAGTCAGTTGTTTGAAGTGTTGCATGCTCTACCTCCTTATCATCTGCTCTTAGTATACGTCATGACAAAACCGGGTTCATCTAGAAGACGAACCCGGTTTGGTTAGTTCTTATTTTTTAGCGTTTGGTCGAAACGGCCACCAGACCCCTTTACCAAACGAAACTGTAATCGCTGGAATCAAGAGTGGTAAGACGATTAATCCATACAAAAGTAGACCTGTGATGACAATCGTCGCGATTTGAACGAGACTCAAGACACCAGACGGCATCATCGCCCCGAAGGTTCCTGCAAGAATGATCGCTGCCGTGATGATGACAGACCCCATTTTTTTCATCGACAGGAACATCGCTTCCTTCGTATCGAGTCCGTTGATCGTCTCTTCCCGGAAACGATCGAGTAGGAAGATCGAATAATCGATACCAAGAGCGATCAACATGACGAATCCGAAGAACGGAACAGCCCAACTGATACCGTCATATCCAAGTCCATTGACGAAAATCAATTCAGCAATCGACATCGACGTGTAATACGTCAGCAATAACGAACCGATCATGAACAACGGCATGATCAACGAACGGAACATGATTGCTAGAATCACGAAGAGACTGATCAGCATGACCGTCACCGTTCGTTTGAAATCGGCTTTCGACGTATCGTTTAAGTCACTGTTAACGCTTGAAATCCCGCCATATGCGACGGTGCTGTCTTCAAACGGTGTTCCTTTGATCGTATTCGCTGTCGTCTTTTTGATTGCAGCGACGGTTTGAATCGCTTCTGGTGAATACGGATCATCTTTGAGGATGACTTCAAACTTCAATCCGGTTTGCTGATCAATCGCGTAACGGTCAATTGCTGGTTTAAAGGCCTTGTCCGATAACGTATCTTTTGGTACGAACACACCTGTCCCACGGATCGATGTCGCTTGTCCCATCTCGGTTAACAAATTCGAGATGTCATCTAGACCATTACTAATTTTCGCAAGCCCTGTGTTTGCTTGACCAACACCATCCGCAAGTTGTGTCAGCCCACTTCCAAGTTGACCGGCTTGTGCTCCTTGTGAGGCTATTCCACTTGCTGCTTGACTGATGCCAGATTGAACTTGGCTCAATTGACCAGACAAGGCATTTAATGTCCCAATGGTTTGCGGGATATTTTGAGTCGATTGCAGACCTTGACCGACGAGCGTCAACTGTTGGTTGATCTGTCCAAGTCCGTCTGCTGCTTGTTGCAACTGACTTGCTCCTGCTGAAGCCGAGTCTCCTGCCGGTAGTTGTCCTGTAATACCGTTGAGATTGTCTTCAACTGTCGTCAGACCAGACTGAACATCCGTAAGACCGGCGGTTGCTTTCTTCATGCCGGAAGCAACTTGTTTTAATTGACGATCGACGTAGAAGTCATTAATGATTTCGCCTGTCGGACGAGAAATCGAACGAACCGATTTGACCCCGTCGATTTTCACGAGCTCACGACTCAACTGTTCCGCATAAGGAACTGTCTTTTCTGTAATCAAATCTTTGTCGCTCTTAAGAATGACATTGACCGGGAGCGACTCACCTGCTCCAAATCCATCCGAGATCGCATTCAGTCCTTTGACCGTATCATACTTCGCACCAATCTCATCGACAGTATTAAACGAGAGGTCATCATCGTACGTAAAGAGTGTCGGGACCGTGACGATCGCAACGATGATCATCGCAAGTAAAGGACGACGGATCGATAACCCACCATAATGTGACCACAGTTTGCTATCTTGGTGACTCGCTGCCTTCTTTGACGGCCAGAATAATTTTTCTTTGAGTGTCGCCATGAAGAAGGGGACAAGTGTAAATAAGACGAGTAAGAGGACGGCAATCCCAACCGCAACAGCGACCGATGATTTGAAGATTGGGAAGTCCGCAAACCCAATCGCTGAGAAACCGACAAGAACAGCAAGACCACTGATTAGTAACGTACGCCCTGCTGTCTTATACGTATTGACGATTGCTGTCTCGACATCGTGTCCTGCCGTCAACTCTTCCTTGTACCGGCTCAGTAGCAAAATACAATAGTCCGTTCCAATCCCGAACAGGATGGCAACAAGGAAGATTTGCGTATAGTTCGATACCGGGAAGCCGAACCAGTCGACAAAAAAGGCGACAAGTGATTGGCTAATCAGGTACGTAAACCCAACCGCAACGAGTGGGATGAACGGTGTGACGACTGAACGGAAGACGAGCAGAAGCAGTCCGAAAATCAATCCGACGGTAATCAGTTCCGTCCGCTTCAGTCCCTCTTGCGAGCTCGTATTAACGTCATCGTTGATTAACGCTT
>NZ_DJTL01000004.1:0-974 GCF_002439205.1 Exiguobacterium sp. UBA6309
ATTTTGACGAACCGTGATCTTCGTTTCGTTAAGGATTATTCGACTGTCATTGAAACAGTAATGACAACAGAAGAACTCGTGACAGCAAAAGTTGGTACGTCCCTCGCAGAAGCAGAACAGATTCTCCATAAGCATCGCATCGAAAAGTTACCACTCGTTGATGAGAACGGTGTGTTAAAAGGATTAATCACGACAAAAGATATCGAAAAAGTCGAACAGTATCCACATGCTGCGAAAGATCAATTCGGTCGTTTACTTGTCGCAGCAGCTGTCGGTGTGACGAAAGACGCTTCAACACGTGCGAAGTTCCTGGTCGATGCAGGTGTTGATGCACTCGTCGTCGATACAGCTCACGGTCACTCAGAAGGTGTTCTCGTCAAGGTACGTGAATTACGTGAAGAATATCCAAACTTACCAATCATTGCAGGCAACGTTGCGACTGCAGAAGCAACACGCGATTTGATTGAAGCCGGTGCCTCTGTCATTAAAGTCGGTATTGGACCTGGTTCGATTTGTACGACACGTGTTGTCGCAGGTGTCGGTGTACCACAAATCACAGCCGTCTTCGATTGTGCGACAGAAGCACGAAAACACGGCGTTTCGATTATCGCTGACGGTGGCATTAAGTACTCTGGGGATATCGTGAAAGCACTTGCTGCTGGTGGTCACGCTGTCATGCTCGGAAGCTTGCTTGCAGGAGTAGAAGAGAGCCCAGGTGAGATGGAGATCTATCAAGGACGTCAATTCAAGACGTACCGTGGTATGGGTTCTGAAGCATCGATGAAACGCGGTAGCCAAGACCGTTACTTCCAAGAAGCAGACAAGAAGTTCGTTCCAGAAGGAATCGAAGGAAGGGTCGCTTACCGTGGTAAACTCGGTGACTCAGTGTACCAACTCGTCGGTGGTATTCGTTCAGGTATGGGATACTGTGGTGCTGCGACGTTAGAAGAATTGCGTGAAGAGACACAGTTCAT
>NZ_DJTL01000004.1:1232-2824 GCF_002439205.1 Exiguobacterium sp. UBA6309
CGTATGACGGGCGCTGGTTTGCAAGAAAGCCATCCGCACGATATTCAAATTACCAAAGAAGCCTCTAACTACACACGTCAATAAACAAAAGCCTCGTCTTTCTCTAGCAGAAAGGCGAGGCTTTTTTTATGATGATCTATGCAGATTCCATGCGTCTATCAATAATTGTAATCCTTCCGTCAACTCATGCTCAGAGAGACTCGCAAATCCAAGAACGATTTGAGGCGTATTGGAGAGAAGCGGTAACTGGGCATATTGAGAGAGACCGTATACTTGGATGCCTTGTTGTTGTGCCCGCTTTACTAGCTCTTGCTCCGTCATTCCGTTCGCTACGGAAACGACAACATGGAGTCCAGCACTTTCGCCAGTCAACCGTAAAGCAGGGATCCGACGAAGCGATTGGATCAGCACATCTAGTTTACGACGATAGACTTTACGCATCCGATTGAGATGTCGTTCAAAGTCGCCCTCTTTCATGAAACGTGTCAAGATCGTTTGATCAAAGCGCGAGACACTACAGGTATAATGGGATAATTCGGCTTGATACTGTGCGCGTAAGACTTCCGGTAAGACCATATAACCGATCCGTAGTGAAGGCATGAGCGATTTTGAGAAGGTACTCATATAAATGACACGATTGCTGTCCATGTTGTGCAGAGACGGGATCGATTTACCACTATAGCGGAATTCGCTATCGTAGTCGTCTTCGATGATAAAACGGGTCGGATCCATCGCCGCCCAGTTCAACAACTGGTGTCTTCGATTGACGGACAGGATGCTACCGGACGGAAACTGATGTGCCGGTGTGACATACATGACATCGACATTTGATTCCTGCAGTTGATCGATGCGTAATCCATTCGCATCGACACGAATCGGTTCAATCATTCGTTCATGATTTTCAAGCAAGAGGCGTGTCGTATGATAACCGGGATCCTCGATGCCATACGTGACGTTTCGTCCTAGTAAGAAAAGAACGATGGGCAACAGTTGCTCGATACCTGAACCGACGACGATCTGTTCCGGAGAACAGACAACACCACGTGAGTGATAAAGATAGGTCGCAATCTCTTCACGCAACGTTAGATCGCCTTGCGGATGACCGAGCGAGACGAGTGGATGGTGATCGGTATCGATGATGTCTTTGGCATACTTTCGCCAACGGGTGAACGGGAAAGAGATCCCTTCAATCTTACTTGGATGAAAGTCATACGTGATGACCGGTTTTTCTTTAGTCACACGCGGTTCGATGACGGGTGAGGTTTTGACGTAAGCAAGTTCCTCATAGGCAAGAACGAAATACCCTTTACGCGAGATGGATTCGACATAACCTTCTGCGACAAGTTGTTGATAAGCAAGTTCAATCGTCGTTTGACTTAAGTTCAAGAATTGACCGAGCTTTCGTTTAGAAGGCAATTTTGTGCCGTAGGCTAAACGCCCGACGATGATTTCGTTTCGAATCTGTTGATAAAGTTGTTCATAAAGTGGTTTCTCTTGATCGCGTGTAAGTTGAAACGATAGCATGTCCATCTCGTATGACTCCTTCATAATAAACTGACCTGTTGAAATCATCATAAACTGATACTTTTAAA
>NZ_DJTL01000004.1:3058-3629 GCF_002439205.1 Exiguobacterium sp. UBA6309
ATCATAAACTGATACTTTTAAAAGTGTCAACGTTCCGTATACTAAAGGGGTGAAAGTCAACCAAGGGGGAATGGATATGGAACGTCAACAAGGTACGGATCGTGTCAAACGTGGAATGGCTGAAATGCAAAAGGGTGGCGTCATCATGGATGTCGTCAATGCGGAACAAGCAAAGATTGCGGAAGCAGCAGGAGCTGTCGCAGTCATGGCACTCGAACGTGTCCCGTCAGATATTCGTCGTGACGGAGGTGTGGCACGGATGGCAGATCCGTTGGTCACGGAAGAGGTACTTGGAGCAGTCTCGATCCCCGTCATGGCAAAATGCCGGATTGGTCATATCGTCGAAGCGCGTGTCCTTGAATCGATGGGGGTCGATTTCATCGATGAGAGCGAGGTACTGACTCCGGCAGACGAGCAATATCATTTACTGAAATCGGAGTTCACCGTACCGTTCGTCTGTGGCGCACGCGATCTTGGGGAAGCCGCTCGCCGGATTGCCGAAGGAGCGGCGATGATTCGGACGAAAGGCGAGCCTGGAACCGGGAACGTCGTCGAAGCCGTTCGCCATATG
>NZ_DJTL01000004.1:3885-5273 GCF_002439205.1 Exiguobacterium sp. UBA6309
TTGAATCAGATTTTGCATGTCAGTCCAGATGAATTGATGACATTTGCGAAAGAGTGGGGTGCTCCGTACGAAGTATTACGAGATATTCGGACACAGGGACGTCTACCAGTCGTCAATTTTGCAGCCGGAGGAGTTGCGACACCAGCTGATGCCGCTCTCATGATGCATTTAGGGGCAGATGGTGTCTTCGTCGGATCGGGGATCTTTAAATCAGAACACCCAGAACGTGTGGCTCGCGCGATTGTTGAAGCGGTTACGTATAAAGATGATTTTGGACGGATTGCCTCTTTATCCAAAGGGCTCGGAACAGCAATGAAGGGAATCGATGTCACTTCGATGCCGTTTGAGGAACGGATGGCGACACGCGGATGGTAATTGGTATTCTGGATGTTCAAGGTGCAGTCCGTGAACATCAACAGCAGCTGGAAGGTCTTGGTGTCGATGTCGTTCTAGTCAAACAAGCGAGTGATCTTGCAGGGCTGGATGGACTCGTCTTACCAGGAGGCGAATCGACCGCGATGCGTCGATTGATCGAACGTTATGAATTGCTGGAACCGCTTCGGGAAAAAGCGACGACGCTACCGATGTTCGGGACATGTGCCGGAATGATTCTACTCGCAACCGCTGTCGAAGCAGGTCAGAGCCATCTCAACGCAATTTCGATGACGGTCCGTCGAAATGCTTTCGGTCGACAAATTGATTCATTTGAAGGATTGCTACCGGTTGAAGGAATTGAGGAACCAATCGAGGCAGTATTCATTCGAGCGCCATTGATTCTGTCTGTCGGGGAAGGAACACGCGTGATTGCGAAAGTCGAAGATCAGATCGTTGCCGTCGAGACATCATTACACCTCGCGTGCTCGTTCCACCCTGAATTGACAGAGGATGATCGTTTGCACCGCTATTTTTTACAAAAAATCAAACAGCGGCAGTCCGTCCGTTCATAAAGTGTGGAAGCATCTGACAGGTTCTACTGTCAGGTGCTTCTTTTGTGCTACACTATTTGTAAAATGAATGATTGAGTGAAGGAGAGACACGATGAAACGAATCTTGCTACTCTGTTTAAGTGTCCTGCTGGTCGTAGGTTTTCCTACAACTGGACAAGCGGCACCTTCGATTCAAGCAGAGTCTTACATAATGGCCGATGCGGTCACAGGAAAAATCCTCCTTCAATCGGAAGCGGATGTTTCTTTACCACCGGCTTCGATGACAAAGCTGATGACGCTTTATCTCGTTCGACGACAAATCGAATTAAAAAATCTGACGTGGGATCAAAAAATCAAACCGAGTGCAAAAGTGTTGAAGCTTGCGAACACGTCCGGCATCGCTCGTGTTCCTGTTAAAGCAAAAACATATACGGTTCGTGAGATGTATAACGCGGCGTTCAT
>NZ_DJTL01000004.1:5529-5661 GCF_002439205.1 Exiguobacterium sp. UBA6309
AGATGTATAACGCGGCGTTCATTAAATCAGCCAATGATGCAGCTGTCATGTTAGCCGAAACGGTATCCGGTTCAGAGGCGACATTCGTTGAAAAAATGAATGAGACAGCGAAACAGTTTGGTATGAACGATA
>NZ_DJTL01000003.1:0-1893 GCF_002439205.1 Exiguobacterium sp. UBA6309
CGCAAACTTGGCCTATCAAGCACTATACCGCGTATACCGTCCGCAACGTTTCGACGAAGTCGTTGGACAAGCGCATATCACCCGTACGATCCAAAATGCATTGATGGAGGGACGCATGTCCCACGCCTATCTATTTTCGGGTCCTCGTGGAACGGGAAAAACGAGTCTTGCCAAAATCATCGCTAAAGCGATCAACTGTGAGCATGCTCCGGTCAAAGAACCGTGTAATACGTGCCCCACGTGTCTTGCGATCACGGAAGGATCAAGTCCAGACGTCTTCGAAATCGATGCCGCTTCCAATAACGGCGTAGATGAAATTCGGGAAATCCGGGATAAAGTCAAATATCCCCCTTCAGAAGCAGCCTATAAAGTCTATATCATTGATGAAGTACACATGTTGTCGACAGGCGCCTTTAATGCACTGCTTAAAACACTAGAAGAACCGCCGGCACACGCCATCTTCATCTTAGCAACGACCGAACCACATAAAATCCCAGCGACGATCATCTCCCGCTGCCAACGTTTCGATGTAAAGCGGCATGAAGTCGATCAACTTGTAGAGCGGATGCAATATATCTTAAAAGACCAATCGATCGAGTATTCGGACACGGCATTACGATTGATCGCCCGAGCGGCAGATGGAGGTATGCGTGATGCGCTGAGTCTACTCGACCAAGCGGTTGCTTTTTCAAACGGTGATTTGAACGATGCAGCTGTTCTTGAAGTAACAGGGGCAGTAGAAGATGAAGCATTACTAAACATTGCCCGTGCCTTGCATGAACATCAAGTCGACCAGTTGTTACAGACGCTTGAGACGATGCAACGAGCGGGAAAAGATTTAAAACGTTTCGTTGAGGATCTTGTCTTCTTTTACCGAGACACCTTATTATTGAAAGCCTCTCCTACAGCTGTCGACTTGCTAGAGCGTGCTCGCCCGACGGATGAGTTCAAACAATTCGTTGAATCGATTGAAGCAGAGACATGCTTTACGATCATTGATCAGTTACATGACTGCCAACAACAAATGCGATTAACGAATCATCCGCGGGTCCTCGTTGAGATTGCCTTCATTCAAATCGCGGAACAAGGAAGAACGACGGGGCAGATCGTCCAAGCGTTGCAGCAGGAAGTCCGCGAAATGAAGGAACAGATGCATCAGTGGAAGTCGAATGGTGTTCCAGCTCAAGAAGCGGCTGCACCACAAGCGCAGCCGAAGCGGAAACAAGGACGACCAACCGTTCGAATCGCCAAAGAGCGGATTCGCCAAATGCTAGAACGAGCAGAAAAAGCCCAGTTGCGTGAGATTCAGGAACGCTGGGATCATATCCTAAAGTGGATTCTAAAAGAAGATGGACCAATCTACTCGTTGCTTCATGAAAGTAAACCGGTTCTCTGCTCTGCGGATACGCTATTGATCGAATTCGATGACGGTAAGGGATGGCATTTCGAGCAAGTCATGACCAATGAACGAACACGTTTCGTGATTGAGGAAGCATTATATGAAATATGCGGCGTCAAACGCGAAATTTTAGCGATTCTCTCAAACGATTGGCATGAACTGAAGGCAGAGTTTGTTGCTAAGCGAAATAGTAGTAGTATAGAAGAGAAGGAAACAAAACAAGAATCGGAGAGCGATCAGTTATTGTCCGAGACGCTTGGTCGTTTTGGTGATATCGTAGAGTTCGAAGATTAAATTCGAGGAGGAATACAGATGCGCGGAATGGGAAACATGAATAATATGATGAAACAGATGCAGAAGATGCAAAAGGATATGGCGAAAGCACAAGAAGAATTAAAAGATTTGACAGTGACAGGTACAGCAGGCGGGGAAATGGTCTCAGTCGTCGCCGATGGTCATAAAAATATCGTAGATGTCATCATTAAAGAAGAAGT
>NZ_DJTL01000003.1:1995-3150 GCF_002439205.1 Exiguobacterium sp. UBA6309
ATGTCATCATTAAAGAAGAAGTCGTTGATCCAGATGACGTTGAAATGATTCAAGATCTTGTCTTAGCTGCAACGAACGATGCTTTGAAGAAAGTCGATGAACTCGTCTCAAGTAAAATGGGGAAATTCACACAAGGTATGAATCTGCCGGGAATGTTTTAATTCGTAGGAGGAAACCACTTGCAATATCCTGAAGCGATTAGTCGTTTGATCGAAAGTTTTACAAAACTGCCGGGGATTGGTCCGAAGACAGCAGTTCGTCTAGCGTTTCATGTCCTTGATATGGAAGAAGACGATGTCTTGATGTTCGGAAAAGCATTGGTCAGTGCGAAGCGCGACATTGCCTACTGTAGTGTCTGCGGGAATATCACGGATCAAGATCCTTGTTATGTATGTACAGATAAACACCGAAACCGTACGATCGTCTGTGTCGTCCAAGATTCAAGGGATGTCATTGCAATGGAAAAGATGCGAGATTACCAAGGGTTGTACCATGTCTTACATGGAGCGATCAGTCCAATGGAAGGGATCGGTCCAGAGGATATCAATGTATCTAGTCTACTGACACGTCTTCAAGCGGACGAAGCGATTACGGAAGTCATCTTAGCAACCAATCCGAACATCGAAGGAGAAGCGACAGCGATGTATCTATCGCGTCTCTTAAAACCGACGGGTATTCGGATCACTCGGATTGCCCATGGTCTTCCGGTTGGTGGAGATCTTGAATACGCAGATGAAGTGACGTTATCTCGTGCAATGGAGGGACGTCGCGAACTATGAGTTGGTTTCGAAAGAAGATTCGCAGTGAGTACGACGAGCGTTTGTTAGAAGAATTAGCAAAAGCAAAAGAAGATTATTTGATGAAACGCCATCTTCTAGAAATCAGCTATGATGACTATGGTGATTTAGAAGCACAAATGAAGTTAGCGGAATCACTGTATTTCTTCTATATAAGCGAAGCAAAAAGAAGACGCGTCTCATTGATGATGAAGTAAACCGCAGCCATTCTTGTCTGCGGTTTTTACATGCTCTAAAAAAACTATAAGTTATTTTAATAAAGTAGTTGCGCCTATCTAATTATCGTGATATATTAATTCATGTCCTTAAGAGGACGAGCGCTTACGGCAAACAAGCAAAAAACAATTTCAAAAAAGTT
>NZ_DJTL01000038.1:0-31797 GCF_002439205.1 Exiguobacterium sp. UBA6309
CGCTTGTTCCTGTAGGAGTGGCGCGAAACGCGTCATTCTTTTTGTTAAAAGATAAGGGTGGCAGATCATCATTCTGCCACCCTTATCTTTGTAGACACTGACTTTTGAGTCAGCCCCTTTATCA
Organism: Exiguobacterium sp. UBA6309; assembly: GCF_002439205.1. Classification (NCBI taxonomy): domain Bacteria; kingdom Bacillati; phylum Bacillota; class Bacilli; order Caryophanales; genus Exiguobacterium; species Exiguobacterium sp. UBA6309. The sequence continues at coordinate 125 of NZ_DJTL01000038.1, forward strand.
TACGCTATCTCGATGTAAAACGTTCCAACAAATTCAATAATGGACGATAGCGTTCACCGAGCAAACCGAGCGACTCGACTAAAATATCGAGGACAAGCAGTAACATGACGAGGGAGACAAGTGCCCCAAGTGAGTTCGTCTGAGAAAAGAGAACTGCCGTCATCCCAAAAATTGCACAGAGTCCATAGATGACAAGGACCGCTTGGCGCATTGTAAAGCCAAGATCAAGTAACCGGTGATGCAAATGAGCTTTGTCCGGTGCGAATGGCGGTTTTCCTTGCAACACCCGACGGACGATCGCAAATAACGTATCGGAAATCGGGATACCAAGCAAAATGACCGGGACGGCAAGCGAGAACAGCGTCACGTTCTTGAATCCAAGTAACGACAACACACCGAGCATATACCCGAGGAACAAAGCACCCGTATCGCCCATGAAAATCTTCGCTGGGTAAAAGTTATGGAACAAGAAGCCGAACGTACTCATCAATAAGAGAATCGCGACGATCGTCACGTAGACGTTTCCTTGGATGACGGCAAGACTAATCAATGTCAACAAGACGATACTTGAGACACCGGCTGCTAAACCATCTAATCCATCAATCAAGTTGACGGCGTTCGTGATCCCGATGACCCAAAGGAACGTCAACGGAACACTCCACCACCCGAGATATAATTGTTGGTCGAACGGTAGATTGATGAACTCGATCCGAATCCCACCGTTGAGGACAATGACGGCGGCAACGATTTGCCCCATCAGCTTTAAACGGGCATTGAGCTGGAATCGATCATCAAAGGCACCTGTCAAAATAATAACGAATCCGCCGACTAGAATATGCGTCGCATACGGACTCGAAGGTTGTAAGATAAAATAACCGATCATGAACGCGATATAGATCGCAAGTCCGCCAAGTCGCGGCATGATTCGGACATGTACTTTTCGCGCGTCTGGACTGTCAACGGCACCGACTGCAATCGCAAAGCGTTTCACGACGGGTGTGATCAGTAAGGCGGCGATAAAACAGACGATGGACGCAGTCCATAACATAGTAACATCACGCTCCTGCGCGAATTATATCATAAAAAAAAAGAGCCGACGAGCGGCTCTTACATGAAGATCGGTACTTCAGCAGCTGGATCATATGTATAGATACCGCGTCCAACTTTCTTAATGGCAGGGTTTGCCTGTTCGACTTTCGCCATCAATTGATAGATATTGCTGATTTGATGGCGATAACGTAACTCGAGTTCCATTTGGATATCACGAGCTGTCATCGATTCACGCTCGCGCATTAAATCACTGATTTGGTGCACGTAGACTTCTAGTGGATACCGTTGATTGACGCGACGTTGCTTTAACGGACGCTCATGCGTGACGGCGATTTCTTGCGAATGTTCTCCCGTTCCACGGCTTAATTCCGAGATCAAATACTCGGCGCGACGTTGCAGACGACGGTATTCCTCTTCGATTTCCATTAGTTCGCGGTAGATGTGTTCACTGTTCCCCATTCCTTGCCCCTCTTTCCTATTTTATACATTAATGTTTCATTTGTGTTTCAATTGTATGTATTTTGAAATATATTAATCTATAATTCGCCTCGATAATATATAATTTCTTTAATTATTTAATTATCCTGTAATATTTTCATATCCTTACCGATAAATTGGCTACACTTCATATTAACAGAAAGGAATGAAAACGGAACATATAATTTCGAGATTTAACTATTTTAATAATACTTAAGTTCTATTAATACAAGATATATCTTTCTTATTTTAACGAAAAGGAGACTGGAAATTTAATGGGCAAATTACCTAAAACATTTCAGACCGCTTTAGTACTTTCGTTGGTATCCGGTTGCTTCGCTTCTACTTCTACTGTATCGGCTGCGACCGGCACAACCTTTACGAAAACTTCGTATCAGACGACGGATGCTTTGAATTTACGTAGTTCGAATTCGACCTCTTCGAAGAAACTACTGACGATCCCGAAGACGACGAACGTCACGTCAAACTACCGTAAAGGCTCTTGGTATAAGTTGTCATATAAAGGAAAGACGGGTTATGTGACGGGATCTTACCTGAAAAAGATTGAGAATGGTACGTCCTTTACGAAGACGTCCTATAAGACGACCGATGCGTTGTCCTTACGTAGTGCGGCAACGACGTCTTCTAATCGCTTGTTGACGATTCCTAAAGGGACAGGCGTACAATCGAGTTTTAAAAGCGGAAATTGGTATAAAGTGACCTATGCGAACAAGACTGGTTATGTTTCGGGTTCTTATTTGAAGAAAGTAGCTGCACCAGCTAAAACCACGGTCTATACGACGACCGATCGCTTGAACTTCCGTTCGTCCCCTTCGACGTCCGGGAAAGTACTTACAACGATTCCGAGTGGAACAGCAGTCAGCTCCCTCGCCGTTAAATCGAACTGGCATACGGTGCAGTACCAAGGGAAAACAGGTTATGTCATGGGGACATACTTGAAGAAAGGGACTTCCGTCCCTGCCTCGACGACTGGAAACGTTGACTACAGTGGTTCGAAGATGTATGTCTTGATCTCGTCCGGTAACAGTGTCGCTCTTCGTGCGAATACTTCAACGCTCAGTGGTCAAATCGCCCGTCTCGGTCGGGGGACCCCTGTCGTCGTCACGAATCCGCGGCATCAAACGAAAGGCTTCGTCGCCGTCCGGACAGCGAGTGGTCAAAGCGGTTATGTCGATGCGACGTATCTGACACTGTTCCAACCGGCACCATCAAACCGTCCATTGCTTGTCCTTGACCCGGGTCATGGTGGACATGACGCAGGCGCGGTTCGTTACGGCGTTACGGAACGTGACATCGTCCTTGCAGTCACGAAACAAGTCGCTGAACGTCTTACCGGAAAAGTCGATGTGACGATGTCACGTTATACAAACGATTACTACCCGTCACTTGGAGAACGGAGCGCCCTTGCGAACAGTCATGCGACGACTGCTTTCGTCAGTGTTCATATCAATGCTTCAACGAGTGCACAGGCATATGGAGCAGAGACCTTCTACTATAAGGGTGCTTCTTCGATCAACCTCGCTCAGAACGTTCAGCAACGTCTCGTCTCGTATGCTGGCATGCGTAACCGAAGCGTTCACTATGCGAACTATGCTGTCATTCGCGGCACACAAGCACCGTCGATTCTAGCGGAGCTCGGTTTCCTCTCGAACAGCGCGGATCGTGCGAAACTGACGAATCCGACGTACCAGTCCCGCTATGCTCAGGCGATCGCGGACGGTATCCTCGCTTCACTTTAAATCAACCGCATACCAAAAAGGATCGCTCAGGGAAGCGATCCTTTTTGTATACACATAACTTTCAAGGAATGTCCTTCACCATCAGGGAATGGTTCAGACAAGGGAGCGACTAGCGAGGATTTGCTCAAGGGAAAGCAAATCTGTCGAATCGACACGATAGTCTGCCTCATGGAGTGCCGACTCCGGTCCTACTCCGACGGCATACATGCCGGCAGCGTGAATGGCAGTGATGCCAGCTGTCGCATCTTCTACACCGATGCAACGACTCGGTTCGACGTCGAGTGCTTCTGCAGCACGGAGAAACACTTCAGGGTGTGGTTTCGATTGTGCAACAGTCGCAGCGTCTACGATGTCATCGAAATAGTGTCGAACCTTTAATGCCTCAACGACCATCAGCGCATTTTTAGAGGCGGACGCCATTCCGATTTTCAGCCCAGCGTTTCGGATTTCATCGAGGAATGCAGTGATTCCAGGAAGAAGATCCTGTTCAGAGATATGCTGGATCAATGTGACATAGTGTTCGTTTTTCTTCGCGGCGAGTGCTAGCTTCTCCTCCGCTGAAAAAGCGTTCTGTTTTCCGCCGAGCGCAAGGATCCGCTCGAGTGAATCCATCCGGCTGACACCTTTTAATGTCTCATTGAATTCCCGGTCGAACGGGATATCCAAGTCCTCTCCTAATTGTTTCCACGCTAAGTAGTGATACTCTGCCGTATCGGTAATTACGCCGTCTAAATCAAAAATGACCGCTTCGATCGTTGGTGCCATCCGACATCCATCCTTTCTTCCATCGTCCATGAAAGGCAAGAAATCGAATGACTTTGCGCAAACGATTGCACTTGCCTTATGAATAATTTTACTGGTTCTTCCGAATCTTTGCAAGCGTTATCAAATATTTCTGATTTTCTATTTTCAGACGCAAAACACGACCATTTTGATAACGCTTTCAATTTTAATGGAATGTTTTACTTATTTCGTTTTTTACTATTCGTTTTACAATTTTTAACTGCTATAATGACTTCATAGCATATGAGGGAGTGACGAAGATGTTTCAACGTGTTAAACAGTTGTTGAATGATCAAAGTCGAAGAATTCATCGTTATGAAAAAATCGTAACGACGATCAATAGCTTAGAACGAGAAATGGAGCAAACATCTGATGAAGCGTTACGGGAGTTGACGATTTCGTTACGGGAACGGCTACGAAACGGAGAACGGATTGATGCGATCTCACCAATGGCATTTGCGCTTGTTCGAGAAGCGAGTAAACGAACGCTTGGCTTACGGCATTACGACGTGCAGCTCATGGGCGGACTCGCACTGCTTGAAGGACAAATCGCTGAGATGGCGACCGGTGAAGGAAAGACACTTGTTGCTTCACTCGCGAGCTTCACCCAAGCGTTATATGGAAAAGGTGTTCACGTCATTACCGTCAATGAATATCTAGCACGGCGCGATGCTGAACAAATCGGTCAAATCCATCGTTTTTTAGGACTGCAGGTCGGAATCAACTCCGCTGAAGCCACCTTTGAAGAAAAACGGATTGCTTACGCAGCAGATATTACATACGGTGTCGGGACTGAATTCGGATTCGATTACCTGCGGGATCATCTAATCATGGAGCCAACGGAACGTCTGCAACGGCCCCTGCACTTCGCCTTAATCGACGAAGTCGATAGCATTTTAATCGATGAAGCGAAAACGCCACTCATCATGGCGGAACGAGACAGTGTCCACGAAGGATTACAACAACTCGTCCGTCATGTCGTCCAGACGTTTGAAGACGAGCGGGATTATACGTTTGATGAAGAAATCAAAGCCGTCGCCTTGACCGATCACGGTATTGAGACGATCGAAGAGACGTTCGCGATCGATCATCTGTTTGCCGCCGAGCATTCCGTCCTCTTCCATTACGTCATTCAAGCCTTACGTGCCCATGTCGTTCTCAAACGAGATGTCGATTATATCATCAAGGATCAAAAAATCGCGCTCGTCGACCTCTTCACAGGTCGTCTGATGGAAGGACGCAGTCTATCTGATGGTTTACACCAAGCCCTTGAAGCAAAAGAAGGGGTTCCGGTCACGGAAGAGAACCGGACGACCGCCCAAATCACAATCCAACATTACTTCCGTCTCTATCATCAGGTAGCTGGAATGACCGGTACGGCAGCGACGTCACGGGAAGAATTTCAAAAGACGTACGGTATGGACGTCGTGACGATTCCATCGAACCGCCCGAAAATTCGGATCGATGCAGAGGACGTCGTCTTTGCAACACGCGACGAAAAGCTAGAAGCCATCGCGCTGGCAACAAAATCGGCACACGTCACGGAACGACCGGTTTTAATCGGGACTTCATCGATTGAACAGTCTTTGCGCGTCGCGAAGACACTTGATGCGCATGGACTCACCTACGAGATCCTGAACGCTAAAACCGTCGATCAGGAAGTCCGGATCATTGCGGCTGCCGGACAAGCTGGTCGAATCACGATCGCGACCAATATGGCAGGTCGCGGAACGGATATTTTACTCGATGAAACGGCACGACAACAAGGCGGCTTGTTCGTCATCGGTACCGAACGCCATGAATCGATTCGGATCGACAACCAGTTGCGTGGTCGGGCAGGTCGCCAGGGTGATCCTGGATTGACGCAGTTTTATCTTTCGCTCGAAGATGAACTGCCACGCCGTTTCGCGCGCGATCGCCTCGAGCGTGTGCAACAAAAAGTACGAAACACTGCCGGTCCGCTCACTTCGCGTGACGTCCGGGATCTATTGCAGTTCGCTCAGTCGACATGTGAATCTGTCAACCGAAGTGTTCGGGATGAACTCGTTCAGCTCGAAGAAGTCATCAGTGAACAACGGCAAGCGATCTATCATCTCCGGAATAGAATCGTTGATGCGACGTCACTCGAGGATATCGTTCAGCCATTTGCAGGACGTGTCTTGCCGTCGATCCTCGACCAAACCCTCTCTGACGATCTCGTTCCAGAAGAATGGCCACTGGCTCTCGTCATGACAGAACTCGAGCAACTGTTACATCAACCAGTCACGTTAGAACGACTGGAGACGATCGACGAGATGAAACGACAACTCGAGCCGCTGATTGTTGAAACCGAAGCCCTACTCGTTGCCCATGTCACAGCTGAAAAAGAGACCGTCAAACGTTTCATCCTCCTTGCACTGGACGAGCAATGGACGCGCCACCTGACAGCGATGAACACTTTAAAAGAAGGGATTCATCTCCGCAGTTACGGACAAGAACAACCGGTCCGCATCTTCGAACGGGAAGGCATAGATTATTTTGAATATGCCATTGCAAGTTTCGAGAAACAGGTCCTTTCAGGCATCTGCCGCGCCGAACAGACACACGATAGCGAAGGAGAACTGCACCATGCACACGTCGAATGAAGTGTTCCGTCCCCCGCTCTATTTCACGGAGGACATGCCGATCGTCAAGGAAGATGAATACGTCTTTCGTCACGTCGCGAAACAACTGCCTGATCTAGAAGCCAATCAGATGGCGATCCATCTGTTTCAAGTCTTATCACACTGTCCGCTTCATGTCATCGCCTTGTTCCAAAACACGTTGTCTCGGTCGTTCCACCTGAATGACCTCGTCGTCCTTGCTTTATCCGGTGATGAACTTGTTGCTCGTAAAGTTCTCAGTATCGAGGAGGTCCCGGTCATCCTTCCGATGGCGACGTTACCGCTCTGGTTGACGTTTGAAGAAGACGAATGTTTCGTCGACCTCGAACAGTTGACGGAGCCGCTACAACTCGTCTTCTCAAGCGAGACTCTGACGGAGCTCTTCATCGAAGACGACTCCACGGAACTCGAGCAACGGATGATCCGCCAAGTCGCTTATTCGCATCCGACACCACCCGCAGACGGTTGGTCCCTCTTACCAGTTTCAATCATGCGCGAACTAGACACTGTGACAGCAATCGTTCTCGTCCGTAATGCGAGCGATCAGACGCTGACACTCGAGGCGCTAACGCTTGAACTAATGGATGACGAAACGCCAATCGCAGATGTCACCCATCCCGGACTATCCTTACCCGCTTATAGTCAACAAGCGATCCGTCTCCGTTTTTCCTGCACCGCCCCGCACGTCGATGCTCTCGGACTCCGCTATCTCCCACCTTCTTCATAAAAAAACGTCTCGGCACACAAGATGCCGAGACGTTTTCCTTATCCTTTTAAGAGTCCGATGACACGGACGTTGATTGCTTTTGGTTGGAACGCGAGCATATTTTCCATGTCTTGCGCGATTCGTTCTTGGACTTTTCCAGCTGTCTTGATGATCGACATGCCGTATTTGATATGCACAGATAAACTGACCGTGATGTCGCCGCCGACATCTTCGACTTTTACAAGTTTGACCATCTGTTTTTCCTGTAATTTCGAATCATCTGCTGTAAAGGCAATACCTTCTGTTTCTTGAACGGCTACACCTGCGATGACCTCGATGACTTGTTGCGAGACGTTCACGACACCATCCGCATTATTTAAATTATATGACATACCTTCCACGCCCTTCGTCTAGTAATCCATCTATCTAAAGTGTAATGCATTCCGCTTTATTTTGAAAGGTCTTCCCGCTTCTCGACGATCGGACGAATGTCGATCTCAATCAAAGGACGGAGGACACGGACGACGAGCGGGTGTATGATGATGCCAACGATTAGTAAGGCGACGCCAATCATGATCAGTAAGGCAAGCCATGCTTGCGGAACGAACGCATCCGTTACGTATTGGCGCCACGCCATGACGAAGAAGACGTGAAGCAAGTAGACATAGAGACTGAGTTCCCCTGCTCGCGTGATGAGCGGCAAACGACGCATTGGAATTAACATCATGAAACCGAGCGAAGCCGCAATCGATAAGAGGTAGATGACGCTATGCTTGAGTACACCAACCAACGCGTCACTATCATATTGTTCGACATATGGGAAACGATGCTTGAACGCATTTGCAAAGTCGACGATCTCTTTCGGCGTATCACGCCATGCTTCGAATAACAGGAAGCCCATGACGGCTGCGAACGTGATACCACCAATCAAACGGACGTTCATCCGCCGCTTGAAATTCTTCGGCATCTCGAAAATCCGGATGAACTCGTGCTCCGATAGATAGTTCCCGAGTAAGAAATACGGATAGAACATGATCAACTTGCGAAGTGCTAAGAAGCCCGTGTTCTCAAGCTCGAACCCATATAACAAAGCGAACGCGAGACCAAACCAGACATATCCTCGCAAGCGGACGACATACGGCGTTACGATATACCAGACGACCATAACGAACAGATACCAAAGTGCCCAATACGGACGTAGTAGATGTGTTCCGATATTTTCCCCGGACAACAGTGGTAGTCCTTCTCCAAGTGTCGCCCAAGAACCAATTAAAATTTGCCAGACACAGTAGACGGCAAATAATTGGATGACACGTAAGTATTTATTTTCGCGGAAGAAATAACCGCTTAAGATAATGAATAATGGCATATGAAACGAGTAAATCAACAGATAGACCGTCTCGAGCAACTTTCCATCATAATCAAACCGTAAATCCGTCAGCATGTGACCGATGACGACGAAAATGACAAGAAAACCTTTGATATTATCAAACCAAGGATTCCGATTCATGTTACACTACCCCTTATACTCCCTCGAAAGGAACGAATGTTTATGAAAAAGACACTCCTGATTCTATCCATCGTCTTGAACGTCGTTCTCCTTGCATTGTTACTGGGACGTAAACCGCTCGAAACTTTCGGAAGCGTCTTACCTGCAAAGAGTACGACTCCAGTCACGACATTCCAATACGATAAGAACCCGAACTATGTCCGTTTGAATAGTTTATTCCATACTTATCAATACCCAAAATCAGCGAACGCTGTCATGTTAGGTGACTCGATGACGAATTTTGCCGATTGGCGCATCTTGATGGAGGATCCGACAATCATTAATTTCGGGATTCCTGGCGATACGACAGAAGGCTTTTTGACTCGCCTCGACTTGATTCTCGAGATGAAACCAAAACGCGTCTTCTTGATGGGTGGCATCAATGACATCCGTCACTATACGCCGATTCCACAAATTACCGAGAACATGACGACGATCGTGACGACACTTCGAAAAAATAACATCGACGTCGTCCTCCAGTCAACCGTTCCTGTGGCTCCAAAATATTCGGACTCTGTCCGAATCAATCGTGATGTCGAAGCGTTGAACCGAAATTTACAAAATCTCGCTCAATCGCTTAAAATCCCATTCGTCGACTTGAGACCTGTCTTGACGAACAAACAAGGGTATCTTCAGAATCGCTTGACGTATGATGGATTACACCTCGTCGGTGGGGGTTACCTGCGCTGGAGTGATGCCTTAAAACCTTATGCGTTGCAAACAAACATAACAGCAAACAAATAAGCAATGACGCATTAAAAAAAACGGCTCATCCCGACAATCAGGATGAGCCGTTTTTCGATTCTTAGTCTTCTTGGTTTTTAACACCCATATAAGCTGCAACGCTTGATGCTGAGAAAACAGCAACAGCAACGATTCCGACAGCGATCCAGATAACCTGATCCATCATTTCTTCATATCCCCCTTTATGTAACCGCTCACTTCTACATTTAGCGTACACGAATTTCGTCAAGAAAGAAACACATTTTCCATGTCTAATGACTAGACGATTCGGGAAAAAGTAACTATAGTAAAAGGACAACTATAAATTGTCAGAAAATTCGATTATTTAACAAGGAGGTGTTTCTGATGGCCACTTCATTGCTTACGCCGAAAGTGACGTTACGACATCGAAGTACTCTCAACTTTGGATATTGGCTTGTCATCGGATGCATAGGATGGGTGATGCTTGCCCTCGTCACGAATGTTGGTACCGTTCTTGGTCGTCTTCCTTTATATGAAAGCATTCCCCTCGCGATCCTTGTACTTGGGCTCACAGGTATCGTACTAAAAATGGCGCGTGACGAGTGGTGGATTCATTATCTTGAACGTCAGACCCAGTATTATATCGGACATGAGACCGTCACCAGTTGGTGCACGACGATCGATAGCATGTGGCTGATCCGTAAGACGATGCGTCGTGAACTTCGCCTACTTTACCGGCAGCTCGCTCAGACGAAAGCATCGGAAGAAGTGAAACAGATCCTTGCCCTTCAGCTTGTCGAGCGTGGCGTGCTCATCGTCTACTCCCGTCCAAAAAGTGATCATCCCGCTTGAAACGAAAAGAGGACTGCCCCATTACCTTCTAGAAGAGAAGCAGATGGGACAGTCCTTTTTTAGTGTTTTAACCAATCGGTTGCTGCTTCAATCGTCGGCATGACAAGTTGGTGTCCGTAGTTCGACCATGTGACATCGACTGATGCACCAGCCTCCTTCAAGAGTGCTGACAACTCTTCTGTTTCCTGAGCGGGACAGATTGGATCATTACTACCGGCTCCGATGAACACACGAACGTTTGATAAGTCCGGTAACGTCACACCGCGACGTGGTACCATCGGATGCAGTAAGATGGCTTGTTTAAATAGCGCTTCTTCAAACAACATGTTCGCTGCGATGTTGGCCCCGTTCGAATAACCGACCGGAATCAGGCGATCGAGTGCGAAGTCATGTTCCGCTGCTTGTTCCTGTAAAAATTGAATCAATCGTGCTGTCCGTAAAGCGAGATCTTCTTCATCGAAGACGCCTTCTGCGAGCCGTTTGAAGAAACGTGGCATCCCGTTTTCCGAGACTTCTCCACGGACAGACAAGTAACCGGCTTCCGGATCAAGCAGCGAGATGAGTCCGACGAGGTCTTGTTCCGTTCCGCCTGTGCCGTGTAAGAGTAAAAAGATCGGTGCATCCATTGTTTTTGGTGCTTGATATAAATGAATCATATGAGTCTCCCCTTCGGTACTGTAATAGGTGTTACGTGATTCGTGATCGCGGTGCGATGCGCTTCAAATTGTTCCGGTAACTTCAAGTCTTCTCCAAGCATCTCGAAGTCCTCATCGATCGCGAACCCTGGATTGTCAGTTGCGATTTCATGCAATATTCGACCTCGATCATGGAAATAGATCGACGTGAAATAATTGCGATCTTTTACTTCAGTCGTCTGCAAACCGAACGCGTTGATCGCCTTCATCCAGTCGAGTTGTTCCTCTTGATCGGTTGCGCGCCAGGCGATGTGGTGAACGGTTCCCGTACCCGGACGACCAACCGGCATCTGACCATGTACGACATCAATGACATTTCCAAACTCCCCTTCCGCAATGTACCGGTCAACGGTCTCCGTCCGTTTACTGAGGATGAGCCCTAATGTATCGGTCAGTAATTTGGCTGTGTCTGATGGATCTCGCGACAGTAATGTCGCTCCCGCAAATCCTTTGATGGCGACGTCACGCGTGACACCGTCGATTTCATAGCGACTGCCTCGTCCCGCCTTGCGTTCGACGAGCTCGATTTGAAGACCATGTGGATCTTCGAACGCGATCTGTTGCTCTCCGAAACGAACTGTTTCTTCAAACGAGACGTTCTTTTGCGTCAGCCGTGCTTTCCAGAAATCCGATGCACCGACCGGAATCGCATAAGCTGTCGTTCCGACCTGTCCGGCACCGACCTGTCCTCTCGCCATGCCTTCAAATGGGAAGAACGTGATGATCGTTCCGGGTGCACCAGACTCGTTTCCAAAGTAAAAATGGTACGTCCCTGGATCATCGAAGTTGACCGTTTTTTTGACGAACCGTAGTCCGAGAATCGTCCCGTAAAAATCAAGATTTTCTTGAGGATCGCCGACCATTGCTGAGATGTGATGGATACCTTGCGTTTTCATAAAACAGGTTCCTCCTTCAATCGTTACTGTTAACACAATAATAGTAACTAATGAACAAAAAGTAAACTAATTAGACTTGTTTCCATTTCCCCTGGAACCTTTACCCAATTTTGACCGTAGGACACTATGTAACAATGGTACACTTGTCGTGCAACAGACATCTTTATGAGGAGGTTCTTATGTTAGAAATCAAACACATCACGAAGCGTTTCGGCGATTTCACTGCCGTTGATGCGTTGACGATCGAAGTGCCACGCGGACAAATCTTTGGTTTGCTTGGTGCGAACGGTGCCGGCAAGACAACGACGTTCCGGATGCTACTCGGTCTACTCCAACCGACCGAAGGTTCGATCACATGGAATGGAGAGCGTATTCCGACTTCAAAGATTGGATATCTTCCGGAAGAACGCGGATTGTATCCGAAAGTCCGAGTCGACGAACAACTCTTATTTCTTGCTGAACTCCGCGATATGAAACGGAAGGATGCAAAACGAGCACTGACCGAATGGCTCGAGTATTTCCAAATTCCTCAATATGAAAAAATGCGTGTCGAACAACTCTCAAAAGGAAACCAACAAAAAATCCAGTTGATCTCCGCCGTCCTACATAAACCTGAACTGCTGATTTTAGATGAACCATTTAGCGGACTCGATCCAGTCAATGCGGAACAATTAAAACGTGCCGTTAAAAAATTGACCGTCGATGGAACGACGATCGTCTTCTCGAGTCACCGAATGGATCATGTCGAAGAACTCTGCGAGCATGTTGCGATTCTCGATCATGGTAAGCCCGTCGTCGCTGGTTATCTTCCTGATATCAAGGCGAGCTATGGGAAGACCCGTGTCCTCTTGACGACGGATGCCCCACCACTCCTATGGGATAGCTTACCGGGTGTCCTTCAAGTTGAGTCGGACAATAATGGGCATGTCGTCCAAGTTTCTTCAAAAGAAACCGCTGACCAACTTCTCCAACATATCGTCAGTGAAGGACATCATGTTGATCGTTTCGTCTGGGATCAATTATCCTTGCAGGATATCTTCATCGAGGAGGTCGGAAAACGTTATGAACCGTAAATTCCTGACTTTATATCGCTTCAATCTATTACAGAAACTACGTGCCAAAAGCTTTTTGATCTCAACTGTTCTGATGGTCCTGTTTCTCGTCGGCTTCGGCAATATCGAACGGATTCTCGACTGGTTCTCGGGTGACGATCCGAAAGTCGCCCTCGTCAGTGAATTATCGACAGACCTTCGCCCTGCCTTGAAAAAGGCTGGTGTCACCTCAGACATCACACCGAAGGAGTATACGGTCGCAGAAGCACGTAAAGCGGTCGATCGAGGCACGTTTGACGTCGTAGCGATTGTCCAAGATTCTTATGACGTGACGCTCGTTAGTGCTAGTCCTGAATCCGAGTTACAGACACAAGTCGCGACGGTCGTCAAACAAGTCCGTGATCAAGCGGTCATCACGGATGCGAAGATTGACCCGAACGTTCTTGCGTCACTCGCTAAACCCGTTCCCGTCAAACAAGAGTTGACGTCGACAGGTGGAAAAAGTGAAGACGAACTCTTTGCTGCCTCGGCGCTCGTCTATGTATTGTTGTTTTTGATGTACTTCACGATCGCGATCTACGGTGGAATGATCGTCACGGAAATCGCGAATGAAAAATCATCACGGGTCATGGAGTTGCTGATCTCTGCGGCGAGTCCGATCCAGCACATGCTCGCGAAGATTCTTTCAATCGCTACCGTCAGTCTCGTACAATTATCGATTCTCGTCGGTGTCGGCTACTACAGTGCTCAAAACAGTAGTTTATTCAATCAGTTATCACTCGACTCCTTAAGTGCCCGAACAATCATTTATCTGTTCGTCTTCTTCTTGCTTGGATACTTCCTATATGCCACGTTACTTGCAGCACTCGGTTCGCTCGTCAGTCGGGTCGAGGATGCGCAGCAAGTGACGTTACCGGTCATCTTGTTAATCGTTGCTGCCTTCATGATTTCGATGTTCAGTCTGAATGCACCGACGAACCAAGCCGTCGTCGTCCTGTCATTCGTGCCGTTCTTCACACCGATGGTCATGTTCCTGCGCGTCATGTTGACCGATGTACCGCTATGGCAAGTGTCAATTTCGCTCATCTTGATGCTGATCAGCATCTCGCTTGCCTTATTCGTCGGAACAAAATTCTACCGTGGTGGTGTTCTGTTCTATGGATCGAATCCACTCAAACAGTTGCGCCGGATCTTAAGCGGTCGCCGGTAACAGTTTACAAGACGAATCGTTTCCGCTATCGTTAGGTGAGAAAAAGCCTTTAGGAGGAACTACGTTATGCGGTCTCGTTTTTGGGCAGCGATCCTTTTCACAGCTGCTGCCATGGTCTCGTCACTTGTCATGTTCACGAAATTCCCGCAAGCGAGTGCGACATGGGAACTCGTCATTGCCTATGGAGGCATGGCGTTCGTCTCTAGCCTCTTTTGCTGGTCCTTCGTCGCGGTGCGCCGCCAGTCTTCCCGTTTATACGGTAGCTGGGTTGGTGTCTTCATCGCCGGATTGACTGTCTTCCTTGTCTGTCTCGCGCGATTCGTCTTGCGTGGTGATGTGATGATGATTTTCAAGTGGCAAGCGATGCTCGGTAGCTTAACTCTCAATTTCGGCTATGTCGGTTGGGTACTCGTCATTGCGAATGCGATCATCGGTTTCATCATCGGTCGGACACGTCAAAAGACGCGTCGTCCACGTCCGATGCCACAACGTCAATAAAAAAGTCGCTGTCTTCTGAACGTCAATCAGAAGATAGCGACTTTTTTTCATTTTCGGTGATAACGAGAGCGGCTTTTCCGGTCGCTATAATCCGCATAATAAGTTGAACTGGGCAAAGAAATCCCGTCCGTCATACGATCGAGGTATTCATCCAGTTGCATCATCGATGGTAATTTATCCTCAAATAACTCATACGTCTCTTCAGCTTGATCGCGTTGCAACTCTCCTGCTTCCATCACGGCCTCGACGAGCTCATGAAAGATCCGTTGCTCAGTGGCACTCATCGTCTGCTCGATCCGTTTGACATCCTCATCATACATTAAATCAAACAGACGCATTCGCTCCTCGAGCTGTTCCTCAACCCACGTTCCGTCTTGTCCGAGCGTCTGTTCATAAGCAAGCTTCATCTCTTCGAGCGGTGTGTTCTGTTGCATGATGAACTTTAACGATTCTCCCGTCCAGATATGCCGTGCCAAATAACTGGCATCGATGTTCAAGACGTCCGCTAATGCTTCGATGTAGGGTTTAGTTGGATAGACTTCGCTGAGTTCCGTCCGACGGATGAAATACGGTGCGACACCGAGGCGTTCAGCCAATTGTTCGATCGTAATCCCGGCACGCTCTCGTAAGATACGGATCCGGTCACCGTAACCCCGATATGGTGAATGGTCTAGCATACGATTCCCTCCCTTGTTCCTATGGTATCATCATACCCTTGAATCCGGTGTCGGATACATCGAACTTTTGGATGAATTCCGGAACAGATGGCGTGGGTAGCGTAACCAAATCGGTAAGACACTTAAGAAGTATCCGATCGTGACGATACTGATCCAAAATGCGGCTAAGTCGAGGAATGACCCGACCTGTAGTCCGGCTCGGGTCACGACGACTTGGAACAATAAGAAAGCATGAAAAACCGAGATCAGGTACGGAATGAGTAAGACCGCACCATACTTCATGAGCAAGTAACGGCGGATATTCCCGGAACCGAACCCTAACGCAAACAATGTCTTCATTCGTTTTTGTTCTTGTTCCGCTGTCATCTGCATCCACACATGCAGGAAACTTGCATTGATGACGAACAACCAGATCGTCAGGAGGATGACGACGAACGTGACGAGGCGCACGATCCGGATGCCGTCGATCTCATCCTCCGTCTCATTGATCAACTGATAAGGAACCGACTGTTTTTCATCTAGCTTTGCTGCAGACTGGATGTTGCGGACGATCTTCATCCACTGTTCCCAGTCCTTTGTTCCGTAATCATGATAGGCTGGCGTATCAAAGACGACGATTTGACGGACAGGTTGCTTCAGTGTTTGAAAGACGGCATCACTGACGACGAACATCGTCTTGATCCGGTAGTTGTAACCGAAGACTAAATCATGGGAAGCAGCGGGAAGCAATTCAAAGCCGGCTTTTTCCATCTCCTGTTTCGCTTTTTTCATCGTCGGCGTGTTCTCTTCCAGTTGTACTGGACGTGCCGGTACGAAGAAACTCTGTCGACCGGTCGCTGTCCGCTCCTGAAAATGCAGTTGACGCATCATCTTGTTGTACGCTGAAATCGGTAAGAGCACCCGTGTTCCATCTGCCTTCACTTGAATATCTTGTTGGTAGCGATCCGGGAACGCCTTGGTCATCGTCTGCTTGATATCCTTCAATCGTTTCGTCGGCTGAGCGGACTCTTCATAATAGACGAGACCGAATTGGTTTTGTGACGATAAATCGAGTCCGACCAATTGAAATAAGAAAACGAGACCGACTGCTGTCAGCGCACACGATGTCAGAATCGTTCCGAGGGCAATGAGCGTACTATTCGTTCGCAATTGATTGGCGATTTCCGAGACGATCAGCTTCCGCAGCGACAAGCGACATGGTCGATATAACTTGGTCAACCATGGTAAGACATATCGACAAATAAAAAACGATCCGATGAAGATGACAAGTGGGAAAAATATATAAAATCCTTCCGTCCGAACAAATGCTAAGGCATAACCATAGATCAACAGGAGTAACGCTCCGATTTGCGTCAGAATCCAGACTCGTTTTCGAAATAGCGAACGGGAACGAGTCGGTCGATCGGGACGAAAGCGGTAGATCGCAAGGACCGTTGCCGTCAGCAAAACAAGGAAAGCGCCACCGATCAAAGCAAGAATCGCATAAAAGGATAATTCGAATTCGATTGCTGGTAAGAACATGACCTTGACAACGGACAGCAACAGCATCTTCGTCAAGACATTACCTAGAATCATCCCCGCAGTGATGGCTAGACCACCAACGATCAAGACTTCAATTAAGAAATACTTTAAGAAGTGTGACAATCCACTGCCAAGCGTCCGCATCGTCCGCAAATCATTCTTACGGTGCTCAAGCATCGTATAGGTCGTCGAATAGATGAACAGGACACTGAAGAATAGGATGATCAGCTCCGCGATGAAGACGAAGAAAATCGTCATCTCGATGACTTGATTCAATTGACTGAGGATTTTAGCGACGTTTTGGAACGATCCATTCGTCAACAAGTTCCAATAACTCGTCACGATCGTCATCGCGATGATGATCGTCAAGGCATAGCCATAATACAACCGCTGATAACGCCGGATGTTACGTAGGGCGTATTGCAGATAATTGATGCTCATCCCCTCCTAGCAGCGATAGTGATTCGATGACCCGTTGGAAAAAGATACGGCGCGGTTCATCGCGGAACAACTCCGTTTGAATACTACCGTCTTTTAGGAACAAGACATGATTACAATACGACGCGACTTGTGGATCGTGTGTCACGATGACCATCGTCATCCCCGTCGCGTTCAACTCGGCTAGGACATCCATGACGTGTTTCGTTGCTTGGAAATCGAGTGCTCCCGTCGGTTCATCCGCAAGCATCAGACGTGGTGTATGGATCAGGGCGCGACCGATCGCTGTCCGTTGCCGCTGTCCACCACTGACCTCATCGACCTGTTTATCAAGTAGATCATCAATTTGTAGACGACGCGCCAACTCTTCCATCTCATCTCGCGCGAGCTTTGCTTTTTTCCTTGATAGCATTAAGGGGACGAGCATGTTCTCGCCGAGCGTCAAGGAATCGAGTAAATTGAATTCCTGAAAGATGATGCCGAGCGTCTCGCGCCGGAAACGTGTCATCTCTTTTCGTTTGAACGTCGCCGTATCGACGCCGTCAATCAGAATCGATCCCCAACTTGGTTCGTCGAGTGTCGCAAGCAAGTTGATCAGCGTCGATTTGCCACTACCGGACGGTCCCATGACCGCAACCATTTCGCCCTCTTCGACTCGGAAATTCACATCCGTCAACGGTTGCTCCGTCACTTTTCCGGGATAGACCTTCCCTAATTGCTTGACCTCAATCATGTGCGCGACCTCCTACTAATCGAATCCGGCATGTCGTGCCGACACCTTCCTCACTCTCGAGTTCAATCTCATGCCCGAGCTTCAAGCAGACTCGCTGGACGAAATACAATCCCATTCCGGTCGATTCCCCGTAACGTCGTCCGTTTTCACCAGTGAAGAACGCATTAAAGACACGTGGTACGTCTCGTCTTGGGATTCCGACACCGTCGTCTTGAACCGAAAGGACGACTTGCCCCTTTGTCACCTCTGCCGTCAGAACGACTTCTCGACCATGTCCTGTCGTATACTTGATGGCGTTCGTCACGAGCTGTAAGACGAGGAAACGAAACCACTTCGCATCCGTGTAAACATACACGTCTTCAGCGATATCGAGTTTCGGAAAGACCTGATTTTTAACGAATAATCGTTTTTCTTGATTGATGATGCTCGTGACGAGCGGCTTCAGTGCCAATCGTTCTGCCTTCAAATCCGTCTCGATTGCTTCTAAACGCGACGAATAGAGCATCTGGTCGAGTCCACTACGCAACCGATCGACCTCTTGCCGTAAATCAGCTTGATACTGTTCTCCTGGATGTTCGAGAATCAGCTCAATGACGGATAACGGTGTCTTCATCTGGTGAATCCATTGGTCGACATACCGATGGCGTTCCTTTTCCTTTCGTCGCTCAGCGAATAAACTGTTCCGAAACAATGTCTGTTGCCGCTCTAAAAATTGTTCGACGGCAACGGAAATCGGTTCTTCACTATCACTGCGAATCGGTTCTGCGACCGATTGAACTGGCTGTTGCATCCGTCGTAGCAATGGAAGCATGCTGAAGAAACGATAACTGAGATAAATCAAAAGACCGATACTGTTCAAGAGTACGATATAAAAGAATGCTGCTGGGCGATAAAGATCATAGAGCCATAAGACGGCATATAAAATCAGCATTTGTCCGGTAAAGAAGATGATGCCTGGTATCGCGTGCCGTAAAAAGAGCTTCATGGTTCAAGAACCAGTTTATAACCGACGCCTCGCACCGTCTCAAGTCCAGCGACACCGATCTCGGCAAGCCGTTTGCGGACACGCGTGATATTGACGTTCAACGTATTCTCATCGACGAACGCCTCGTCATCCCAAATCCGTTCGAGTAAATCGCCACGACTGACGATTCGTGGACTTGCCGTCAGCAGCATCTCAAGAATCAGTCCCTCTTTTTTTGACAGCTCGATCGACTGTTCCCCGTACTCGACGATATAACGGTCCAAGTACAGCGTGACACCTTCTTTTGTCACCGTCCGCTCATCCGTTTCGTTCGACAGCGTGCCATAGGCTCGGCGAATCTGACTTTTAATCTTCGCGATGACGACCGCTCCTTGGAACGGTTTGACGATGTAATCATCCGCTCCGTATTCGAGCGCCATGACTTGATCCATCTCCCCGACCCGTGCCGAGATGAAGAGGATCGGCGCCCGTGTCTTCATACGCAATTGCCGGCACCAATAAAAACCGTCAAACTTCGGCAAATTGACATCTAATAGAATGACGTCCGGATTCGTCTCTTCATAGACCGCGACGACATCTCCTCGTCCATCTTCAACGACGACTCTAAAATCATAGCGTTCGAGTAGTTCTTTCAATAATGTGGCAATCTTCATATCATCTTCGACTAATAAAATCGTATGCATCGTTCATGTCAACTCCTTCTCCCTTTATCATAACGAACTCAAAAAGGACTGGAAACGATTATTCCGTTTCCAGTTCTGTGTACCCCTATTTAGTTCATCCCGTCACGATGCGGCGGTAAGCACGGACCGTGACGATATAGTAGATCAGATAGACGATCGTATAACAAACAATCGCAAGTAATGTCGGACGAACGATGTTGTAGTTCAACAGTTTCTGCAAGACTTGCATCGCAACTAAACTATGAACGAGTCCGAGCACGTACGGTAAGGAGAAGACGAATCCGACAAGGCGCCGGATGATGCCTGTCTGTTCCTTCTCATCCACACCGATCTTCTGGATGATTGCAAACCGTTGTTTCGATTCTTCTGCTTCCGCGAGCATCTTGAAGTAGATGATCGAACCCGTCGCAAGCAAGAAGACGAGACCGAGGAAGCCGGCAGCAAACGCGAGTAAGCCGGTCGTTGCCGTCGTCATCGTATAGACCGGATAGTACGCTGCCATTTCTGTATCCGCTTGTTTTCCATACAGTTGCGTTAATTGCTTTATCAGTCCATCGTCATGACGTTCATCCGAAAACTGATAATTCGTCAGCATAAAACCTTTTTCCGGCATCTTTGCAAACGCATCGTCGTTTACGACGAAGGCAAGCCGCTGTTTCTCATAAAGTTGAGCGATTGGTAAATTCGTCGCAGCGGTGATGCGAAAGGACTCATGGACATCCTTGATTTTGACACCGACCGGCGATTTGACTTTCATCTTCAACAAATCGTTTCCTTTAAATGTTTCAAGGACGATTGCTTCGCCTCGTTTTGGTTCTTTGATGACCGTTTTCCCATTCGCTTTCGCGAGCTTGACGTAGTCCGAATAGTTGACGTAGCTGAATTGTCCCGGCTGGTCTTCATACGCATACGTCGCGTAGTAACGTGTAAACGTCAGAGGATTCGGAAGCTCAGTCATCTTGTGATCGACGTTCTTGACGTTGACCATCGTCCGGCTGTCGATCTTCTGGTCGGACTTTGCAATCAGCTGTTCCGCTTCCGCTTGTTTACTCGCAATTGACAGACTGTACGGGACTTGCTCCTCGACAGTCTGATCGATGAAGTAATAGATCGATGTCGCTGTACCGACCGTCGTCAATGTCACGGCAGTAATGACCGTGATCGTCGATAGCATGACAGCGTTCGATTTGATTCGTGACAGCAATTGTCCGTGCAGAATCAAATTCGTTCCTTTGAAATGTCGCGCTTGATTACTTAAGAGGCGTAATAAGAAGATCGTGAAGTAACTCATCGTTCCAAATGTCCCGAGGATCACACACAGCATCAAGAGCGGTGCGACAATCGTAAAGTGATCCATCAACGGTTGTCCCGTCAAATAGTAACCGATACCAATCAAAACGACCGAAAGCACGGCTAGGATCGGATGGACTTTCGGAAGGGATTCTGCTTGTTGCTCTGCCTTGAACAATTCAATCAATGTAAAACGATAGATCGTCCGGGCTGAACGTAAGGCAATGATCAGGAAGATCAAAAGGAAGACGCCGATCGTCTGCATGACGGAAGCCCCGCTGATCGTAAAGGTCGCATCGACTCGCATCGCCATGACGGAAGCCAGCAACTGTACGAAATATTTCGATGCGACTGTTCCAATCGCAATCCCGAGGATTAGACCGATCACTCCATACCCCATCGTCTCAAGGAAGATCAGTCGGGCAATCTGTCCCCGCTCTAAACCGAGCAATGCATAGAGACCGATTTCCTGCTTACGGCGGCGTAAGAAGAAGTCACTTGAATACCAGATGAAGATAGCAGAGAAAAGCGCTAGAATCACACTTGCTCCAGTAAAGACCGTTCCTAATTTTCCGTACAATTCATTCGCCTGAAGCATCGCTTCGTTTGATCGAATCGCAAGGAACGTGTAGTAAATGAGAATCGCGAACGTGACCGCACCGAGGTACATCACGTTTTGACGGATGTTTTTTAGATTTTGAAACGCCAGTTTAGACAAACTCACGGACGGCACCTCCGAGTTCGCGTTGTACTTCCATGATCTGCTCGAAAAAATCCTTCTGTGAACCGAAGCGATGGACTTCCTTGAACAGCTCTCCATCCTTGACGAACAGAATTCGTTCTGCATAAGACGCCGTCATCGGGTCGTGTGTCACCATTAAGATCGTCGCGCCTTCATCGTTTAGTGACTGCATCGCTTCAAGCAATCCTGTCGCTGACTTTGAATCAAGCGCACCGGTCGGTTCATCCGCTAAGATGAGTGACGGGTCATGAATGATCGCACGGGCGGCAGCCGTCCGTTGTTTTTGTCCTCCCGATAGTTCGACCGGACGTTTATCGAGTAGGTCCTGGATACCGAGTTGATGCGCCACACGATCGACACGCTCTAAGATCATCTTTTTATCGACGTTCGCGAGTGAGAGCGGTAAGGCAATGTTTTCCCGGACCGTCATTGTATCGAGGAGATTGAAATCCTGGAAGATGAAGCCAAGTTGTTCCCGGCGAAAGCGAGCCAATTGTTTTTCCTTCATCGCCGTCACGTCTGCTCCATTGATTAAAATCGATCCGTCCGTCGGCTGATCGATTGTCGACAGCAGATTAAGCAACGTCGATTTCCCGGCACCGGACGGTCCCATGATACTGACGAATTCCCCTTCATGGACACTGAGCGTCGTCGGACGTAGTGCTTCGTGGCGTGCCGTTTTCGTGTAATAGGTTTTTGTGATTTGTTCTGCTCGTAAGATTGCTTTCATCTGTAATGCCTCCTGTGTTTGATTCGTTACACTCAGTCTAGTCCTTCCATGCTTTTCTCAAAATGGACTTTACTTTCACTTCTCTTACAAAACGGTAAGACAAGGGAGGAGACATCAAAAAAGCCCCCATCCGTAAGGGATGGAGGCGTGTCGTATCTTATTTATGTGTTGCTTTGAAGAGCTCTGTGTCGCCTGCGACAACAGAAGTTCCTTCAGCTGGTACAGCTGAAAGCGTGAATTGATCGTGATTTGTCACGATAATCGGTGTGATCGTCGATGGTGCGTTTGCACGGATGTACTCGAGATCGAACTCGACGAGGACGTCTCCTGCTTTGACTTTGTCACCTGACTGGACGTGAGCCGTGAAGCCTTCGCCTTTAAGGTTAACTGTATCAAGACCAACGTGGATCAAGAGTTCAAGACCGTCTTCACCTTTTAGACCGATTGCGTGTTTTGTTGGGAAAATCGTTTCAACCGTTGCGTTGATCGGCGAGACGACTTTACCTTCTGTTGGCTCGATCGCGACACCGTCGCCCATCATTTTTTGAGAGAAAACTTGATCGGGTACGTTCTCGATGTTGACGATTTTACCTGTAAGTGCAGAAGCGATTTTCGTGTTTCCTGCGTCGTTACCACCAAACAATTTTTTTAAGAATCCCATGATACTATCCCTCTACTTTCTCGATCGTTTTTCTTCCGAATGGAAGTTTCGATTTTTTATAGGAGTAAGCTGTTAGACAGCTCGCTCACGTTCTCACAAAAAGCATACGTTTGTCCCTCTGGTTTTGCAAGTATTTTTGTGTGATAATAGTTAGAAATCAAAAGGAGGCGCTTACATGTTGCCATTTTCAGAAATTACATATGTCCGTCCTGATCTTGCTTTGCTTGAAACATCGATGAATCAAGCAATCGCTCGACTAACGGAAGCCACACAGGTAGATGAAGCAAACGCAGCCATCACTGAGATTAATACCCTCAGAAATCAATTTGAAACGGCAAGCCAGCTCGTCGAAATCCGTCATACGATTGATACACGCGATACGTTCTATGAGACGGAACAAGGGTTCTTTGATGAAGCAAGCGCGATCTATCAAGGATATGTCTCAAGCTATTATCAAGCGTTGACGACGCATCCGCTTCGCAATGAACTCGAACGGACGCAAGGCAAACAGTTATTCCTAATCGCGGAAGCGAGCCTGAAGACGTTTTCGGAAGAGATCATTCCAAAGCTCCAAGAAGAGAACCGTCTCTCAAGCGAATATACGAAACTGATGTCTTCTGCTCAAATCGAGTTTGACGGGAAGACGCTTAACTTATCGCAGTTCGGTCCTTACCTCCAATCACCAGACCGGGCTGTTCGTAAAGCAGCTTCAGAAGCCCGCTATGGCTACTTAAAAGAGCAAGGGGAAACGATCGATACAATTTACGATAAACTCGTCCATATCCGGACAGACATCGCGAAGACACTCGGTTTCCCATCGTTCGTCGAACTCGGATACGCACGGATGCTTCGCGTCGATTACAATCAATCGATGGTCGAACAATATCGCGAACAGATCCTTGAAACGATCGTTCCGCTCGCGACACAACTTAAAGAACGCCAGCAACGACGCATCGGTGTCAATCACTTGTACTACTACGATGAAGGATTCGCCTTCAAGTCTGGGAACGCGACACCTAAAGGCGAAGAGTCCTTCATCATCGAAGGCGGCAAAAAGATGTATGCGGAGATGTCACCGGAGACGAACGAATTCTTCAACTACATGCTCGACCGGGAAGCACTCGATTTAACGGCGAAGCCTGGAAAAGCGGGCGGTGGGTATTGTACCTACATCGCAGACGAAAAACTCCCGTTCATCTTCTCGAACTTCAATGGAACGGCAGGCGACATCGATGTCCTGACACACGAAGTCGGACATGCGTTCCAAGTCTATGAGAGCCGTCACCTGACTGCTCCAGAGAGTGCCTTCCCGACGTATGAAGCGTGCGAGATTCATTCGATGTCGATGGAGTTCTTTGCTTATCCATGGATGGAAGAATTCTTCGGTGAAGAGACGGCGAAATACAAATTCAATCACCTCGCAGGAAGCGTCACGTTCCTTCCATACGGCGTTGCGATTGATGAGTTCCAGCACGTCATCTACAACCAACCGGAATTGACACCAGCTGAGCGTCGCGAAGCATGGCGGACGATCGAGAAGAAATATTTGCCGCATCGTGATTATGAAGCGAATGATTATCTCGATTCAGGTGCCTGGTGGCATCAGCAAGGGCACGTCTTCGGAAGTCCCTTCTACTACATCGATTACACGCTCGCTCAAGTCTGTGCCTTCCAGTTCTATGCTTGGATGGAACAGGACCGGGAAGCAGCTTGGACATCATATCTCGATCTCTGTCGTGCCGGTGGATCAGAAAGCTTCCTCACGCTCGTCGAGCGCGCTGGATTAAAGTCTCCGTTTGCATCAGGTACGGTCGAAGCAGCGGTCGCACCGGTCAAAGCGTATCTCGAACAAGCAGACGACCTCGTACTCGATCGCGTTTAATAATTATTTTCATCAATCTAAAGTTCACGCTTACAATGAACGTTTCTGTCATCCCCGCTTTCCACAGGCGGGTGATAAGATCCGGCACCTCGCATTTCATGCGGTCTGTCGGATCTTATCTAGCCCTGACGAAAGCGAAAATCGTGCTTTCTTTTCCTGTAGGAGTCGAGGGTGAACATTCACGTTCTCTATTTATCGAATGAAAAAAGGTGAGTTTCCAGTCCGGAAACTCACCTTTTTTCATTTTAAGACACATACATATTAAAATCATGAATCATAATAGACTAATTTCATTCAGATAGAAGCTTTTGATGGTACTTCACGTACCAGACTCGAAACTCGTCGGCTGGAATCGGTCTTGAATAATAGAATCCTTGCGCATACTCACAGTCAAGCACTCGCAAATGATCAGCTTGTTCAAGTTCTTCAATCCCTTCAGCGACGACGTCATACTTCAGCGTATGTGCGAGCTTGATGATGGTCTCGATGAGCGGTGTGTTCGAGCATGCATCCGGACCACTGATGAACGAACGGTCAATTTTCAGTCGCTGAATCGGCAAGCGACTCAGGTACGACAAGGAAGAATACCCCGTACCAAAGTCATCAATCGCAAGACGATACCCCATCTGATGCAACTTCTGTAACGCATCAAACACGCGTGTGTCTGAAAAGACACCGAATGATTCCGTAATTTCAAGTTCCACCCGTTGTTCGATTCCCGGATGAACCTCTCGGACATCAGTCAAATAATCGACGATCCGACCGGAGACGAGTTCTTTGACGGATAAGTTCGCTGAGACGCGTAGTACTCCGAGTTCCGTATCCTTCCACTCTTCGACTTGTCGGACCGTTTCGGCAACGACCCACATCCCGATCTCTTCAATCAACATGGATCGTTCGGCAATCGGAATGAAGATCGCCGGACTGATCAACCCTCGTTCAGGGTGGAACCAGCGCAGAAGCGCTTCACAACCATCGACCTGACCTGTCGCGAGATTGATTTGTGGTTGATAGAACAATTGTAGCTCGTTCTTTTCGATCGCGTCCCGCAGTTCTCCTTCGAGGACGACGGATTCGAGATACTCGGCACTCATCCAGGATTCGAACCAGACCGGTCCGCCTTCTGTCTGTTGCTTCGCATGCTGCATCGCGATATCAACCGAAGATAACAAGGACGTGACGGCTACTGCATCATCGGGGTACCGCACCATACTCATACTGATGCTGACATTGACATACTCTCCGTCGATCTCATAAACGTGTTCGATGACTTGCTTCAATTTCTCGTAATCCACGATATCCTGTTGTGCAACCAACACGGCGAATTCGTCTCCCCCGATTCGTGCGGCTTGTCCCGTTCCGATGAAATGATGTTTGAGTCGATTGGCGAGATCTTTCAAAATCTGATCGCCTGCACCATGTCCGTAAATATCGTTGATTCGCCGGAATTGTCGAACGCTGATGGTGACGAGTTCTCCCGGCTGAGGTGCTTTCAACGCATCTGTCATCTTTTGTTCGAAGCCATTTCGGTTCAACAGTCCCGTCAACATGTCAAAGAGTGCGAGTTGTGTGATCCGTTCTTCGCGCCGGAACTGATCCGTTTCATCATGACAGGATAAGTAAAGTGCAACGCCTGTATCGTCTTCTTTGTTTGCGACATGGACGATGTTGACGAACATGTTTAAGATTTCTTCATCGAACAACATCTTGCAACGAATCGTTTGACTATGGCCTTCCAATGATTGCTTCAACGCTCGCCGCATCCGATTCAAATCAGCCGGATGGATCAGTTCTTCGATCGTCCATCCCGCCGTCGCTTTCGTCAATTGTCGAAAGCGTTCGTTTCCGTTCACAATCGTATAGTCAGATGACATCGCAAGAATCGGATCTGTATTTTGTGAAAAGAGCGACTCGATTTCCGCTTTTTTCTGCTTGATCTCTTTTGTTTTCGCATCATTATGATCGAGCAACCCGGCGATGATGGCCGTCATCGTCCGAAACGCTTGGACGACAGGTTGAAAATCATTTCGCTCCGGTACGTCATAACCGGATTGCCGGCGGTCTTCCGCAAAGGTATTCGCTTCTCCCTTCAGTAAGGAGAGATCTTGGCGAAAGGCGCGTAATAACGATAAGGTCAAAATCAACAGTCCAAGAATTAAGACACTGGTTACACCAAAGAGAAGCCAGGCATTGCGAATGATATGATGGCCTCGATCCTGCATTTCTTGTGCGACTTGGTTGAGTTCTTGATCGTACAAACGATACATACTCGATTCATATTCTTCCGCTTGTCCTGCCAAAGCAGCGTACGTCTCGACTTCTGGAGCACGCAATAGATCATCAAGCGTTTGTGTATAGGCAGCCATCTGTTCCCGCATTGTTGCGACATCTTGACGTCCCGTATCGTCCTGAAGAGGAATCACATCATACAATGATTTGATGAGTGATGCCTGGCGTATCGGTAAATCAATCCGCATCTGCTGAATCCGTAATCGATCAATCGAGCTCGGTTCTTCCTTTTGACGGGCATCTTTTAAGATTTCAGCTGATTTCCCAAGTTGTTCCTCCATCAGAATCAAATTGGAGAAGACATTATAATAAGACCCTGTCTCTTTGCTCAGTACGAGTTGATTGAAGATGATTTCACTCTTGAAATTCGTCATCGTCGTGAAGAAACGATGGTTCGATTCATATCCTTGTCGTTGAAGCTTCTTGACTTCCGCCAAGACTTCTTCCCGTGCCGACCCGGTCGCTTTCATGTTCGGTAGACGATCCGTTAGTTGTTCCAATGCACGATCGGACTGTTTGGACGCTTGTAGAACATCCGTGTCCTCATTCAATGATGAAAAATAATAGCGTGTCACTTCTTGTTCAGCATGATTAAATGGTATCACTTCAGCAATCGTTTTTCCTGATGCTTTGAAGCGATAGCCTTCTTCGAGTGTTTTCATCAAATGTTGACATGCGACGATCAATGCTAATAACCCGATGATCGCAATCATCCATGAGAACGTTTTATAGTAGGAGCGTCTTCGAAAAGCTTCTACGATGAAGACTGGTGATAAACGTCGCAACACATCGTCCTCCCTAAATTGTCATTATGTTTCTATATCGTCGTCTCATACCGTTTCCTGAAGTCGTTTTGGGTCAATAAAAAGCACGTCTTCCCACATTTCTGCGAAAATAAGTGCTTTTTTTACTAGTTTTATTCTTTTTTAATAACTGACGTTCTCACGCGCTACTTTTTTAGCAAAATAATCGATGATGTCACGTCGTCGGATAATCCCGATGAAATGTCTTCCGTCATCGATGACGGGTACGAAATTTTGATCCGTGATGACTTCAATCATCTCTTCCATTTGCGCTGTGATCGAGACCGGTTTATAACGGACGCGTTGTTTGATATCGGTTAAACGTGTCTGCAAGACATGGTCATAATCGGCATGCTCGAGATTTGCTTCGAGCGCCCACAAGACATCGCCTTCTGTCAGCGTTCCTGCGTATTTCCCTTTATTATCAACGAGTGGGACTGACGTAAAACGATGATGTTTCATCTTTTCTAGTGCTTGTCTGACCGTTGACTCAGGATCTAAATATTTCACCTCATCTTTAGGTAATAAGAAAAAAGCAATATTCATTTCTGTTCCTCCCTAGCCACTCTGTGACACTCTTTTCATTTTATCATGAACCCTGCTCCGATTCATTTCTCAAATGATGAAAATCTCTACATAATCCTTCATATTTGGTCATACTCTTCCGATATTCCAAGTAGACAGAATTTAAAGACTATTTAGTTAGGAGAATACATATGCGCCTCCCGATCACGCGTCGCCTGTTCATCGGGCTTATTTTATTGCCCGCTCTCACTCTCGGTGCCTCAACCTGGTTTTCTTATGATCAGACGAGCCAAACCGTCGATCAGCTTGTAGACTCGACGTCACAAACCGCTTTGAAGCAACTCGAACAATCCTTTACACGAATCATTGATGATACGAAGAAGGATACGACCTTACTCGCAGGTCTTCCGTTCAACCGAGCGGACGGCGCTTTACCGAACTACACGGATCAAACGAAACAACCCGATCCGGCTACTCCTCCGACGCAAAAAGCGAGCGATATCTATAGCGTCCTAGAAAAGTACGGTTCATCGAAAATCGAAAACTCCTTCATTCAGTATGCGGATACCGCTGGTGGTTATCTCAACTGGCCAAAACAAGCGGCAGCACCTGGGTACGATCCACGCAAGGAAGACTGGTACAAACAAGCACTCGATAACTCTAGCATCGTCATCATGAGTGAACCGCATTATGATGCGGCAACGAAACTATCCATCATCGGCTTCTCAAAAGCAACACTAGATGCACAGGCGAATATCAAAGGTGTCTTATCCATCTATAAAAGTATCGATCGCCTAGCAGAAGACATGAAGCGGATTGAAATCGGACAAAAAGGATTCGTCTTCAGCTATACCCAAAATGGGAAGATTGTCACCCATCCGAATAAAAATTATTTCTTCAAAAACGTAACGCAGATGAAAGAAGACGGAAAACCTTATTTCTCTGCTCCTAAAGCAATGATGGAACAAGAGTCGGGTTCGACCATCATGGACGTCGCCGGTACAAAATCCGTCGTCATCTGGCAGACCTCGTCAAAAACAGGCTTTAAGTTAGCTGTCGTTCTTGACTATGCTTCCTTGTATGCACCGAAAGAAGAAATGCTCAGTCAATCGTTGATCAACTTCGTCGTCGCGATCGCCTTAGCCACGTTGATTGCTTGGTTGATTGGTCGATCAATCAATCGTCCTTTATCAACACTCCGTCAAGAAGCACTTGCCATCGCCTCTGGTGATTTACGGACGCCAAAGCGTCCGACACGTTTCATCCAAGACGAGTTGACGGATCTCACCGATAACTTTGACGCGATGCGGGCTCGACTACGTCAAACAATTCTCGCTTTGACGACTTCAGCGACGACCGTCCGGGATGCATCTGCCGAACTCTCCACGAATGCAACGCACGTCCAAACAGCTTCTCTGCAAATCGGACGAACGATGGAAGAGATCGCGGCGGCTGGTGAAACACAGACGAAACAAGCAGAGCGCTCGTCCCATGCCGTTCATGGCGTCAAGGAACGGTCGACGGCCATGCAACACGTCGCGTCAACGACATTATCGGAAGTCTCGACCGTCGCTTCCGCAGCCGTTCGCGGAAGTGATGTAACGAAACAGACGATCGCCGATTTACTTGATCATTCCGTCTCACTCGAACAGGAAATCCAAAATACGTCCGACTTCCTCGGTAAACGATCGGATGAGATTGCCAAAGTCCTTGGCACACTACAAGCAATCTCGAGTCAGACGAACTTGCTCGCCTTGAATGCCGCCATTGAAGCAGCACGCGTTGGCGAACAAGGACGCGGATTCGCTGTCGTTGCGAGTGAAGTCCGAAAGCTTGCGGAAGAGAGTGACGCTTCTGCGAAGCAAATCAAACAACTCCTCGATCATATCCAAGACGAGACACAGACCGCGATGGGTGCGATGAACCATGTCATGGATGATTTGAAACGATCGCTTGATTCCGTCAAGACGACCGGTGACGATTTCGAGCAAATCGCGGGTTCCGTCCAACATGTCTCACGCCGGACAGAAGAACTGACCGGTGACATCCATGCGTTGACGCAAGCGACGGAAGAAGTCTCAGACGCCATGGGGACGATTCTCGCTTTGACGGAAGAGAATGCCGCAGGTCTTGAGACGAGTAGTGCGAGCATTCAAGAAACGAACGCAACACTCGAATCCGTGACGTCTGCCGCTACGCATCTTGCAAAGATTGCTGGTAATCTCCATCAACTGACGCTTGATTTCCAACTCGACGATACGGAAGCATTGGTTCACGACTCCGTTGAAGAGGTCATACATTCGGAAGAATCCGTATTGTATGAGGAAGCAGTTGTCGCATCACTTGACGAGGAACGACATGATTCGGATTTAAAGGTTCCTTCGTCTTCATCCGAATGATTTTCAGCGAAGTCTTTTTTCGAAAGGCTTCGTTTTTCATTGTTTCGTTCTCGACTATCCGCGAAAGAGGACATACACTAGAAGCAATCCACTATATTTCGAAAGGAGTCGTGTCATGAATCGCTTGTCGACGTCTGACTTGACGCAAATCGCAGAGCACCTCTACGGGATGACTGGTTTTTTCGTCACGTACCGAGATCATCACGGTACTCCGCTGTCGTTACGTCCAGAAGCTCCATCTCATCCGGGAACCTTACTGATTGAGAACGAATGGCCAGTATTAAAAAAGACTCCTCTACTCTATACCCTGAAAGATGGTACAGCTTACCTCTTTTTAGATGTTCCGGAACAAGGAATGTACCGAATCGGTCCGGTTTTACTACAATCGGCTCTTTTTCGGGCACACATCCAAGATGAAGCCTACCATCAGTTCTATAAAG
>NZ_DJTL01000038.1:31969-36290 GCF_002439205.1 Exiguobacterium sp. UBA6309
CGCGAGATCGAACAACAGTCTGATATTCAGGAAGCCGAAATCCCTCTCGTCGCAGACGCCCCTTCCCATACAGGCGTCACGGCATATCGAAAAGCCTGGCAACGGGAACAACAAATCATTGATTGGATCGCGACCGGTCAAAGTGAGCGCCTCGCTACGACCTATTCCCTGCCGGCCTATGGCGAGTTCGGAACACTCGCCCGTCATCAGCCGTTACGTGCAGAAAAGAATCTGTTGCTCGGGACTGTCCTCTTAAGCGCGCGTGCTGCGATTCGCGGCGGACTGGAACCGGATGAGGCATTCTCACTCAGCGACCGGATGATTGAGACGATTGAAGCGGCGACGAGTATCGCTGAGCTCCGGAATCGGCATGTCCGGATTACCGTTTCGTTTGCCGAAGCCGTCAAGGAACTCCAAGCATTACGTCATTCGCCACATGTGTTGGCAGCCATTCGTTATATTCAGCAACACCTCTATGAACCATTGTCCGTCTCGTCGATCAGTCAAGCCATCCATGTCTCGTCTAACTATCTGTCCGTCCTATTCAAAGATGAGACCGGTCTACCGCTCGCCCGCTACGTTATCCGGGAACGGATCCGGGAAGCGAAGCGCCTATTGCGTTCTTCAGACGATTCCTTGCTGACGATCTCGAACAAGTTACACTTCTCGAGTCAAAGCCACTTCAGTCAAGCCTTCAAGCAGACGACCGGTGAGACCCCGACACATTATCGTCAACGAAGTGAATTTTAAGAGAGTCGTGCCTTTTTTTCGTTTTGTGATATCCTATTCAACAGGAACTATTTTCGTGAATCCGTCTTGAGCGGATTCTTTCAACAAAAAAGGAGAATCAACATGAACTCAATTAGTGTCATCATTCCTGTCTATCAAACCGAATCACAAACGAAGGCAGCCATTCAATCCGTTCTTGATCAGAAGGTGTCTATTCCGGTAGAAATCATCGTCGTCTTTGATGGACCAAGCACATACATCGATGAGCTTCGCTCCCTCTATCCGACATGTACGTTCTTGGAACAAGCACATCAAGGAACATATGCTGCACGCCGTCGCGGTCTTGAAGTCGCGACAGGTGACTACGTCACATTCCTCGATAGTGATGATATCCTCGCACCACGTGCGCTCTATACGTATATCAAAGCCTATGAGAAATCACGCGGCGAAGTCATCATCGGTAAAGTCTCACCTGTCTACAACAAGAAAAAATGGCTTATGCCGATCGATGATGATCGTTATTTCTTCTACACTCGTACGAAATTCAATTCGCGTCATTTGACGACGATTCACGGCTGGATGATCAAAAAGGACTTGCTGAGCGATTTGCCGGTTCTTGAGACACGATGGTTTGCCGATACGATCATCGCGCATACGATCATCGCGAAACTGACGAACCTGACATCGGTCAGTTATGTCGTCTACGGTCGAAACTCACGCAGTACACCACTCGAGGGACAATCACTCTATCAAGCACGCGATATCACGACATTGACTGATATTTCACGGATCTATGGTATGTTATCTGCGCATACGATGGATAACACTGTTCAAAAGTTCTTGAATACATGGTACAAACGATTCATCTCAAAACGTGGTCGTGCGTTGCTTGAACGAAGCACGTCAAAAAGTCAGCAGGCAGATATATTCCGCCATGTCGCTTACGATTTAAGACAGACGAAGACACGAAGTAAGTATCTACAAGCATGGTCGACGGGTTCCTACTTCATGTTCCGTTCATACATCACTGCCGTGAAGACAAAACGAACGCTACGGACGGCACGACGTAAAAAGATCAAGAACGGTCTGATGCTCTATCGCCTGTTCCAAAAGATGCCGGTCAAAGAGAACCTCGTCTTATTTGAGAGTTTCCTCGGTCGGAGCTATTCTGATAATCCAAAGGCGCTTTACCTGAAATTAAAAGAACAACGCCCAGAACTCGAACTTGTCTGGATTTTCTCGAAAGAACCTTCAGATGACGTCAAGGAAGCTTGTTCGAACTGGGTGCTCAAAAACAGCTTCGCGTACTACCAAGCGATGGCACGTGCGAAGTATTGGATCTTCAATACGCGCCAGCCACTAAGCTTGAAAAAACGCAAAGAGACGATCTATCTCCAGACATGGCACGGTACACCATTAAAACGATTAGGTCTCGACATGGAAGAAGTCCATATGGCGGGAACGAATGCGACACGCTACAAACGGAACTTCTACAATCAAGCACAGGAATGGAACTACTTGATTTCTCCGAATGCTTATTCGAGCGAAATCTTCAAAAGTGCGTTCGGTTTCCAAAACACGATGCTCGAGACCGGTTATCCGCGAAACGATCTCTTGTATGCGGACGATCAAGCTGGTCTCATCAGCGAAATCAAAGCGCGTCTGGATATTCCAGCCGACAAGAAAGTCGTCTTGTACGCACCGACATGGCGGGATGACGAGTTCATCGCACGCGGAAAATACCGCTTCGATCTCCAACTTAATTTGAACGAGATGCAGGCACGCCTTGGTGACGATTACGTCGTCTTGCTCCGGATGCATTACTTGATCGCTCAAAATATGGATATCAGTGGACACGAAGGATTCGCCTATGACGTGTCGTCATACGGTGATATCGCAGAGTTGTATTTAATCAGTGACGTGCTAATCACCGACTATTCGTCTGTCTTCTTCGATTATGCGCACTTACAACGTCCGATGATCTTCTTTACGTACGACTTGGAAAAATATGCATCGACGTTACGTGGGTTCTACTTCGATTTCGAAGCAGTCGTTCCGGGACCACTCCTAAAAGAAACGGATCAAGTCATCGATTATATCGAACAGATTGATACGAAGTCTGTCGCTTACCAAGAAAAATATGATCGCTTCCTCGAACGGTTCTGTAGCTTGGATGACGGCACGGCAAGTGAACGTGTTCTTGCTGAGTTGTTCCCGAGCACAGCACAGTCAACGATTGAGGATGAAACAACAGAAACAGAATGACGATTATCAAAATGAGAAATGGCTTAATAAAGCCGTTTCTCATTTTTTTGTTCCCACCCATTAATTGCTAAGCGTAAAGACAAAAAAGGGGCTGACTCAAAAAAAGAATGACGCGTCTTTTCACGCCCCTTCCTCAGGCGAGACACAAGCCAGTTTTCCTGCTTCATTTAAGCAGGAAAGCGGGTCTTGTTCGTCTCTGACAACGCATAAATGCGTTTTTCCTGTAGGAGTGGCGTGTGACGCGTCATTCTTTTTATTACGAGATAAGGGGGGACAGATTGATGATCTGTCCCCCCTTATCTTTGTAGAGACTGACTTTTGAGTCAGCCCCATGAACGATTTAGTTACGGACGAACAAGGCAACGCTCTCAACGTGTGTCGTATGTGGGAACATATCGACCGGCGTCACTTCGACGAGTGTATAACCGAGCTCTGTCAACAACTTCGCGTCACGCGCTTGAGTTGACGCGTTACAAGAGACGTAGACGATCCGCTTCGGTGCGACATCCGCAGCAGCACGCAAGAACTCTTCGTCACAGCCTTTACGTGGTGGGTCGACGACGATGACGTCCGGTTGGATACCTGCTTTAACGAGATCAGGCATGACCTTCTCAGCTGCACCGTACTCGAACGTCACGTTCTCGATACCGTTCGCTTGTGCGTTCCGGCGTGCGTCATCGATTGCTTGCGGTACGATCTCGATACCGTAGACGTGCTTCGCTTGTTTTGCGAGTGACAAGGAAATCGAACCGATTCCACAGTATGCATCAACGACTGTCTCATCTCCTGTCAACTGAGCATACTCGAGCGCTTTCGCGTAGAGTTTCTCTGTTTGCAGCGGGTTGACTTGGAAGAACGAATGCGGAGAGATCTCATACGTCAAACCAGCGATTTGATCGCGAATGACGGACGGTCCGTACAAGACGACGTTCTTTTTCCCAAGAATGACGTTCGTATCATCCGGGTTGATGTTGTGCTGGATCGAAGTGACGTTCGGTAACGCCTTTAAGATTCCCTCGACGATTTTATCGATACCGCGAAGTTGTTTGACCTTCGTGACGAGAACGACCATCAACTCGTTCGTATGATAACCATGACGTGCCATGATATGACGAATGACACCTGCTTTTTTCTTCTCGTCGTATGCTGGGACTTTTAAGTCAGCGAGGACTTTACGAACCGCTTGGACAGCTTCATCGTTTTCTTTGTTTTGGATCAAGCAGTAGTCCATATCGATGATCCGGTGGCTCCGTTTTTGATAGAAGCCAGCCATCAATTTGTTTGATTGGAACGCGACCGGTACTTGTGCCTTGTTGCGGTAACCCCA
>NZ_DJTL01000038.1:36639-163423 GCF_002439205.1 Exiguobacterium sp. UBA6309
CGGTTGTGCTTGAACTTGAGTTCTGCATCGTATGACAAATGTTGCAATTGGCAACCACCACACTGGTTGTAAACCGGGCAAGGCGGCTCGACACGATCGACACTCTTCGTCTTTTGACGGATGAT
The DNA here is from genome assembly GCF_002439205.1 of Exiguobacterium sp. UBA6309. Lineage (NCBI taxonomy): Bacteria > Bacillati > Bacillota > Bacilli > Caryophanales > Exiguobacterium > Exiguobacterium sp. UBA6309. The sequence continues at coordinate 36,765 of NZ_DJTL01000038.1, forward strand.
GCGACCGAATCCGTAAGACTTCGTCGTTTTCGTGATCTTGATCTTGACCTGTTCCGTCGGCAATGCGCCCGGGATGAAGACCGTATATCCATCGATGCGCGCGACCCCTGACCCTTCATGTGTCAGATCGACGATCTCGACGACGTGTTCATCGTTCTTTTGTACTGGAATCATGAATATCCTCCTTAAAAACCTCGCTTCACGCGAGGTTCGTTTCTGCTTCTTGAAGTTGTGTATTGATTTGTTCCATCTCTTCGATCCGGAACTTTGGTGTCATGACTTCGAAATGAGAGCGAAGATTCGTCATCTCGCCTTCGCAGATGCCGCCAAACTCACCATCGATGTTCAAACTCATCTCTGATGTATTCTTCATGCGGACGAATGAGGTCGTGACATGCTCGATGCAAGGGTCTGAGAAATGATCCCCTTTTAAGGCAAGACGCATGACACGAATCAATTCGACGAGGTTACATTTCTTCAGAATGAAGAGATCGAACCGACCGTCATTGAGTGACGCGTTCGGTGACAACTTCTCGAATCCACCGACAGAGTTCGTATTGGATGTCAAGAACAGCATGACTTCTCCTTTGAATATACCCTTTTCATGCTCCAGTTCGACATATGTCGGTCGGATTTGCGGAAGTTTCTCCATCCCTTTGACGTAGTACGCGAGCTGTCCAAGTGCCGTCTTCAGCTTTGAAGGCACTTCGTACGACAGTTCTGTCATGATGCCGCCACCAGCGATGTTGATGAAGTAATGGACGCCTGTCGAACCTTCGATCTTACCGATATCGACCGGCATCGTATGTCCCGTGCAGATAACATCCATCGCCCCTTCGATCGTCAACGGAATACGCATCGCCCGACCAAAGTCATTCGTCGTTCCAACAGGTAATACACCAAGCTTTGGACGTTTGCTATAAGCTGCCATTCCACTGATCACTTCATTCAACGTACCATCGCCGCCTGCAGCAACGACAAGATCAAAGTCTGCTTCGCATGCTCGTGCTGCTTCATACGTTGCATCACCGACCGCTTTCGTCGAGTAAACAGATGTCTCATAACCCGCTGCTTCGAGTCGGTCGAGGATATACGGTAAGTTTCGTTTAACCATCTCTTTCCCGGAAGTCGGGTTATAAATCACGCGCGCTCTAGGTCTCATAAGATTTTCTCCTTTTTGACTCAACCGTTCATTTGATACATAACTGTTTTATTTTACATGAACTCTCGAGACATTACAAAGCCAAAAAAGACAGCGTCCGTTTCTTCACCTCAGCGAGGGAGAGACAGACGCCATCTTAAGTGCAACTTATTTCAGTTTTTCGAGCTCTTCGTAGAAGAGTTGATCAAGGAGAGCAGGGTTTGCCATTCCTTTTGTTTTCTTCATGATCTGACCGATGACGAAGCCTTTCTTCCGATCACGTCCACCGAGTAACTCCTCAACGACGGCTGGGTTCGCTTCGAACATCTCGACGATGAGACCACGCAACAATCCTTCATCCGAAATTTGTGCAAGACCGTTTGCTTCAACGTATGCACGCGGCTCGACACCTTCTTCGATGACTGCCGTGAAGACTTGTTTGGCGATTTTCGAAGAAATCGTGCCGCTTGCGATCAAGTCGATCATCTCTGCCAAACGCGCTGGTGTCATCTTGACTGTTTCGAACGTTTCCGTCGATTTATTCAAGTGACCTTGGATCTCACCGACTGTCCAGTTGGCTGCTGCTTTTGGCTCTGCACCAGCTGCAAGTGTCGCTTCGAAGTACTCTGCCATTTCACGCGTGACCGTCAATTGTTTCGCATCATACGCTGAAAGACCGAGTTCTTCTTGGTAACGAACACGGCGTGCGTCTGGAAGTTCCGGGATGCCGGCACGAATCGCTTCTTTCCAATCGTGATCCAATACGAGCTTGACGAGGTCAGGCTCTGGGAAGTAACGATAGTCCGACGCCCCTTCCTTGACACGCATGAGGACGGTTTGTTTTTTCGTCTCATCGAAACGGAGTGTTTCTTGACGCATCACACCACCAGCAAGCAGTAACTTGCGGTGACGATCTTCTTCAAACTCAAGACCCTTTAAGACATTTCCGAACGAGTTCAAGTTCTTGAGCTCTGTTTTCGTACCGAACTTCTCTTGTCCGTATGGACGCACCGAGATGTTACAGTCGCAACGGAGTGACCCCTCTTCCATCTTGACGTCTGAGACGCCTGCATATTGCAAGACTTCCTTGAGACGTTCGAGGTAGGCGACTGCGTCTTTCGGTGAACGCATATCCGCTTCACTGACGATCTCAATTAGCGGTGCACCTGTCCGGTTGAAGTCGACGACCGAATGGTTGGCACCCGTGTGGTTCATCTTACCGGCATCTTCTTCCAGATGGACACGTTCGATTCGGAAGCGTTTCGTTTCGCCATCGACTTCCGCATCAATGTAGCCATCAAAGCCGATTGGTTGATCAAACTGCGAGATTTGATACGCTTTTGGCGTATCCGGATAGAAATAGTTCTTCCGGTCGAATTTTGTTTGATCAGCTACTTGGCAGTTGAGCGCCATCGCTGCACGAACGGCGAGTTCGACGGCTTTTTCGTTGATTTTCGGCAAGACGCCCGGGTGTCCAAGACAAATCGGACACGTTTTCGTATTCGTCTCTGCGCCATATTCCCGCGCACAACCACAGAACATCTTCGTGTTCGTGCTCAGTTCGGCGTGGACCTCGATCCCGATGATCGTTTCAAAGTTCATGATACATTCGCTCCTTATAACTTCGGAAGCGCGAATCCACCTGTCGCAAGCTCAAACGCATGCGCAGCGCGATAGATCGTCGCCTCATCGAAATGTTTTCCAATGATTTGTAAGCCGACCGGAAGACCGTCGACGAATCCAGCTGGAACCGAGATCGCTGGGACACCTGCTAAGTTAATCGGAATCGTCAAGATGTCATTCGCATACATCGTGACCGGGTCATCGAGCTGTGCACCGAGTTCGAATGCTGGTGTCGGTGCTGTTGGTCCGATGATGACGTCATAGTTCGCGAGGACATCGTCGAAATCCTTTTTGATCAACGTCCGAGCTTGTTGTGCTTTTTTATAGTAGGCATCGTAGTAACCAGAGCTGAGCGCATACGTTCCGAGCATGATCCGGCGTTTGACCTCGTCTCCGAATCCTTGTGAGCGGGAATACTTGAAGACATCTTCAAGTGCATCCGCTTCCGCACGGACTCCGTAGCGAATACCGTCAAAGCGCGCAAGGTTTGATGATGCTTCTGATGAAGCGAGTAAGTAGTACGTCGCAAGCGCATATTTCGAGTTCGGGAGTGACACCTCATCAACCGTCGCACCGAGTGCTTCGAGTTTTTGGATCGCTTCACGGATGTTGGCTTTGACGCCTTCACTGACACCCTCGCCGAAGTATTCTTTCGGAACAGCGATCTTCAGACCTTTGATATCACCAGTCAACGCTTGTGTATAATCCGTTGCTGCAACGTTCGCAGACGTCGAATCCATCCCACAGTGTCCTGCGATCGCGCTCAAAAGATACGCGTTATCTTCGACTGTTCGGGTCAACGGACCAATTTGGTCAAGCGATGACGCGAACGCAACGAGACCAAAACGTGAGACGAGACCGTAAGTCGGTTTCAACCCGACGACACCACAATAGGCAGCCGGCTGACGAATCGAACCACCTGTATCCGAACCGAGGCTGAACAAGACTTCGCCTGCTGCGACAGCAGCTGCTGAACCACCCGAAGAACCGCCTGGAACGTGTTTCGTATTCCATGGATTGCGAACCGGTTTGTACGCTGAGTTCTCGTTTGAAGAACCCATCGCGAACTCATCCATGTTCAATTTCCCGATCGTGATTGCCCCTGCTTCATGCAGACGCTCGACGACCGTCGCATCATGTGCTGGTACGAAGTTCTCAAGGAATTTCGAACCACATGTCGTCGTCATTCCTTTCGTGACGATGTTATCCTTGACGCCGATTGGAAGACCAAACAGTGGGTTCGCTTCGTGTTTCGCGACATCATCCATTCGTTTCGCTTGCTCGAACGCTTCTTCATTCAATGAGAGAAACGCACCGATTTTTCCGTCGACGCGGTCGATTTGATCAAAGGATTCCTTGACGAGTTCAGAAGCTTTGACTTCGCCATCCTGAATGAGTGTGTGTAATGTTTTGACACCATGTTCAAAAAGTGACATCGGGTCATTTCCTCCTTATTCGAACACCGCTGGGACGCGGACTTGTCCGTCTTCCCAATCGGGTGCGAGTCTTTCTACTTCCGTACGCGGAAGTGATGGACGTACTTCGTCCTTACGTAGGACGTTCTTTAAATCGAGGACATGAGTCGTCGGTTCGACGCCTGTCGTATCGAGTTCATTTAATTGTTCAGCGAACCCAAGAATCTTCTCGAGTTGTCCTGTGAATTGTGCTACTTCTTCATCTGTCACGGCAAGGCGTGCCAAATGCGCCACGTGGCGGACTTGCTCCTCATTAATCTTTGCCATGTCATTCCACCTCCGGAACTTTTGCGATATATTTTACACTATTTCTAATCATAGCACTTTTCGTCCAGACAAAAAAGACGATGGTGCATCGGGGGGAGGTCCGCACCATCGTCCTTATAGGGGTAGCAAAGCTTCCGGGCGGAAAGCTTCTAGTTATGAAATACCCGGTTTAAATCAGACGAAACAAAAATACTGAATATTCATACTAAGACATCAACAAGCAGATAGACATTGAAGACGATGACGATCGAGACAATGATCCAGGACAACGCGTTCATGAACCGACTGTTCCGATGTTCTCCCATGTACCGCTCACTTGCTGTCGCCCGAATCAAGGGAATCAACGCAAACGGAATCCCGAACGATAAAGCGACCTGACTGAGGACAAGTGCCCGTGTCGGATCAAAACCGGAGAAAAGTAACAAAATCGCCGGTAACATCGTCACGGTCCGGCGAACGAACAGTGGCAGCTGGAGATGGAGGAAGCCGCGCATGATCGCGTCCCCCGACATCGTCCCGACGCTTGATGAAGCGAGACCTGATACGAGTAAGGCAATCGCAAACAGATACGGCGCGATGCCACCGAGCGTGACATGTAGTCCTTCATAAATTTCTTCAAGCGAACCGGCTTGATACTTCGTGTCGTAAAAGACGCTGGCCGCGATGACGAGCATCGCTCCGTTGACTGCTCCGGCAATCAACATCGCACCCCAAATATCGAAGCGTTGGATCCGTAGCAACGGCATCTTGTTCGCGACATGCCCCATCCGTCGTTTCGTTAAATCGGAATGGAGATAGATCGCATGCGGCATGACGGTCGCTCCAAGCATCCCGGCAGCAAGGACGATGCTCGACGTACCTTCGAATCCCGGTAACAACCCTGCCGATAAATCTCGGAACACCGGATGGACTTCAAATACTTCAATCGCAAAAGCCGCTGCGATGATTAAAACAAGAACGGCGATGACGGCTTCGAAATGACGGAGTCCCTTTTGCTCGAATCCGAGGATGACGAATGATAGGACTGCCGTCAACAATGCCGCCATCCGTAAATCGATCGCAAACAGTAAATGAAATCCGAGTGCGGCTCCGACGAACTCGGCGAGATCGGTCGCCATCGCGACGAGCTCCGCTTGTACCCAGTAGAAGAAGCGATAGACCGGCGACAACTCTTCCCGGATCACCTCCGCTAAACTGAGATTGCTGACGATTCCAAGTTTGGCTGATAGGAACTGAATGACGACCGCCATCAAGTTCGAGGCAACGATGACCCAGAGCAACAAGTAGCCATACTGGGCACCTGCCGTCATGTTCGTCGCGAAGTTTCCCGGATCAAGATACGCGACGGCAGCGACGAACGCCGGTCCGATATATGTCCGTTTTCTTGGTAAATCTTGTGTAAGTGGCTGTGTCGCCATCTCGTTCACCTCACTTTTTGTTTTCATTATACGCTTATTTTGCGCAAGTGCAACAAATATGTTTATGGTAAATAATAACGTATCAAGTAAATAAAAAAGGGGTGTCTCCTTTACTCAGGAAACACCCCTCTCCGTTATTTAGACGATTTTCCGCTCAGGCTCTGCACCTTTTAGCTGCGCTTGTACTTGATCGAACTCATCATAGATCGCTTGACTCGGTTCCTTCGTCACAAGACTACCGATGACGAGCGCAATCGTCGAAGCGATGAAAGCTGGAATCATCTCGTACATTTCCGAAATGTACGATGGTAATCCGGCGACGTTCTGATTGATGAGAATCCAAGCGATGACGACGACGGATCCCGTAATCATCGAAGCAAGTGCTCCGGTCTTGTTCATCCGCCGCCATAGTAGGCTGAACAGCACGACTGGACCGAACGCTGAACCAAAGCCAGCCCACGCATATCCGACGAGCGTCAGAATCGACTTTTCTGCACCAAACGATAAGAGAATCGCTAGAAGCGCCACGACGAGAACCATCAAGCGTCCCATGATCATCAATTCACGATCTGAAGCATCGCGTTTAAAGAAACGGTGATAGAAATCATTCGTTGCCGCACTTGAAGAAACGAGCAGCTGCGTCGAAATCGTCGACATGATCGCAGCAAGTAAGGCTGCAAGCAACAACCCTGTAATGAACTCTGGGAAAAGGTCACGTGATAATTGAATGAAGACATTCTCTGGATTTTTTAATCCTGCACTTTGTTGCGTGTAATAGGCATATCCGATCAAGCCCGTCACCATTGCACCAACGATCGAGAACGTCATCCAAATCATCCCGACACGACGCGCCGACTTCATCTCATGTAAGTTACGAATCGCCATGAAACGAACGATAATATGCGGCTGTCCAAAATATCCGAGTCCCCACGCGAGAAGCGAGATGATACCGATCGTCGTCGTCCCTTTGAACAGTTCCAGTTTCGAGACGCCTGTCGACCGGATCGTCTCGAGTGTATCGTTAATCCCACCACTTAAAGTCAGCGCGACAGCTGGTACGATCAGCAATGCGATGACCATGATCATCCCTTGCACGACGTCCGTCCAACTGACGGCAAGGAAACCACCGAGGAAGACATACGCAATGACGACGCCTGCGAGAATCCAAAGACCTGTTGTATATTCAAGACCAAAGACAGCTTCGAATAAACGACCACCTGCGACAAAACCACTTGATGCGTACATTATAAAGAATATTAAAATAACTCCAGCTGAAACGGTACGCAAAACACCACTTTTATCGTGGAATCGTTTTTCAAAGTAATCGGGAATCGTGATTGCATCCCCTGCATGTGCCGTATACGCACGCAGACGAGGCGCGACGAGTAACCAGTTGGCATAAGCGCCAAGTAATAATCCGACGACAATCCATCCACTGGACAGACCAGTTGCATACATCGCACCCGGTAAACCCATCAACAGCCACCCACTCATGTCACTTGCTCCTGCAGAGAGCGCCGTGACGACGGGACCGATCGTACGTCCTCCAAGCATATAGTCATTCATGTTCTTCGTCCGATAATACGCAATGACGCCAAGTGCGACCATCAGGCCGAGATATAGCAAAATCGCGAACCACATTCCGTTCATCCTTGCTCCCCCTTTTTCCGTGATATAAGAAAAACGGGTGTGCAGGTCGCACACCCGTTTCGTCTATTAAACACCATTTCAGAACATTTCTGAAGTAGTTTTTGCTTGAAGATGTAAAGTCAAGTAATCCGGTCCGCCCGCTTTCGAATCCGTACCTGACATGTTGAACCCACCAAATGGTTGGTAGCCGACGATTGCGCCTGTGCAACCCCGGTTGAAGTAGAGGTTACCGACGTGGAAGTTCGCACGTGCGTACTCTTGATTCGTCCGGTCTTGCGTGATGACAGCACCTGTCAATCCGTATTCCGTGTTGTTTGCGATATCGATTGCTTCTTTGAAATCTTTCGCTTTCGTGAAGGCGACGACTGGTCCGAAGATTTCTTCTTGCATCAAACGATCCGTTGGTTGAACGTCCGCGACGACTGTCGGTGAGACGAAAAATCCTGTTGAATCGTCAGCCGTACCACCTGCGACGATGCGTCCTTCTTCTTTTGCGACGTCGAAGTACGACGTGATTTTCTTGAAGGCTGCTGCATCGATGACTGGTCCGACATTGTTTGAGACATCCGTCGGGTTACCGATGCTGAGTTTGTTTGTGTTCGCGACGACTTTTTCGAGCAACTCGTCATAGACAGAGTCGAGTGCGACGACACGTGAACAAGCTGAACATTTTTGACCTGAGAATCCGAATGCCGCTTTCGTGATCATGTCCGCTGCGTAATCGAGGTCAGCCGACTCATCGATGACCATCGTATCTTTTCCGCCCATTTCCGCGATGACACGTTTGAGCCAGATTTGACCTTCGTTCAGTTTTGATGCCCGCTCATTGATGCGAAGACCGACATCACGTGATCCCGTGAAGCTGATGAAACGTGTTTTTGGGTGATCGACGAGGTAGTCGCCGACTTCTGCTCCTGAACCGGGTACGAAGTTCAAGACGCCTGCCGGAAGACCAGCTTGCTCCATCACTTCAACGAATTTCGCTGCGACGACCGGTGTCGTCGATGCTGGTTTCAAGAGGATCGGGTTCCCTGCCACGATTGCTGCGACGGCTGTTCCAGCCATGATTGCGAGTGGGAAGTTCCATGGTGAGATGATGACACCGACACCGAGTGGAATGTAATCGTAACGGTTGTATTCGCCTGGACGACTCTCGACTTTCTTACCGTCTTTTAAGACGAGCATCTGACGTGCGTAGTACTCGAGGAAGTCGATTGCTTCTGCTGTATCCGCATCCGCTTCATTCCAAGGCTTCCCTGCTTCTTTGACGAGGTAGGCAGAGAACTCATGCTTCCGCTTACGGATGATGTTCGCTGCTTTGAATAGGACGTCCGCACGTACAGACGGATTGACGAATTTCCATGTTTCGAAGGCTGTGACTGCTGCTTGCATCGCTTCTTCTGCATGTTCCTGTGTCGCTTTTGAGACACGTCCGACGATCTCTTCTTTGTTGGCCGGATTGACGGAGACGATTTTATCTTCCGTCGTCACATGTTTTCCACCGATGACGAGCGGATAATCTTTGCCGAGTTCTTGCGTGACGAGTGCAAGTGCCTCTTCGAACGCTTTCTTGTTTGCTTCTTGTGAGAAGTCCGTGAATGGTTCGTGTTTGTACGGAATCATCTCTATTCCCCCTTTAATCTCTACTTTAAATCGCTTACATTCTCCATTGTACAGAAGCATGAGTCCGCTTACAATTATTCTAGTCAAAAAAAATAAAGGAGCGACCGATTCGGTCTCTCCTCGTTCCTCTATCATTCCTTCGCTTGTGAAAAAACAATCTCTTCGTTTTCGATCGAGACTTTGACGTCTTGTCCTTGGAATAACCAGTCATCTTGGTCAGATACGACGAAATGAATACCGTCGACGACTTCCTCGACCGCTGCCCGTTCGACTTCTTCCATATGAACGCCGACGGAGAAACCTTGCGTTAAATCCGTTGATCCACCATATTTTGCGAAAAAGCGAATCGTATCGCCCGATTGTGCTTCCATCTCATTTTTAAAGTATTGCAATGCCTCGTCTGTAATATGAATTTTCATACCTATCACTCCCCTTTCGTTTAGTGTACCGATATCCTACTCAAAAAAGCGAATTTCCTGTATGGTAGAGACAAGATTAGCTATGAAATCATCACGGAACACCCATCTAGGAGGAATTCGAATGAAACGATCGCTCGTAGTGTTGCTTGCGACCAGTCTCGTACTCGTCGGTTGCGGAAACGATTCCCCGTCTTCTACAAATACCAAATCCCCGAAGACGACGGAAACGAAACAACAGAAGGCTGAACAAGCCGTTCTCGATATCTATCAAACCTATGAAAAAACGCTCGGTCAATCGGGACGAGCAGATGCGAAAGACCTCGCATCGATTGAATATACAGGTGACGCAAAACAACTTGAACCCCTCGCCGTTGGTGCGAAGAACTTGAACGTCATTCCCGGTAAAATCGTCAAGTCGTTCCAAAAGGGTGACGTCGCTTATATCATCCATGAATTCAAGGATGCGAAGGGATCCATTCTCCCGAACCGCGGATCGAAGCTGTTATTGAAGAAAGACGATGAATGGAAGATCGTTCTGACACCGACGACGTTCGACCCGGCCGTCTTCTCGACGCTTGGTGACCTATTCACTGGGTTTAACGCCGATGAGTATGGTGTCAATGCGAAAGCAGCAGACGAAATCGGGAAAACGGATGAAAAAGAACAGGATGCCGTCTTCTCTCGCGTCAATGCACAAACGGATTATATGGCGCTTGAGATGAACAGTAACATTCTGATGATTTACGGTGAGGCGCTGAAGAATGAAGGAAACCCAGAGACGCTCGTTGATTACTATCAAGACTATGCGGATTGGTATGAGGACGAACAGCCTCTCCTCATGAAGACGGCGAAAGCCGGTACGGATTATGAGAAGTACTTGATCGCACTCGATCCGTTAAAAGAAAGCCTTCAAAAGAAGCTTGAAAAATATGCGGATCAATTAAACATGGAATTAGGATAAGGAGGAATTTTTCATGCAAGCACCAACATTCACCCTTCCAAATGCACAAGGAGAACCAATCTCCCTTGAGGATTATCGTGGAAAAAAAGTCGTACTTTATTTCTATCCAAAGGATTCAACGCCGGGTTGTACGACCGAGGCATGTGATTTCCGAGATGCGACGCAAGCTTTTGAAGAGAACAACACCGTCATTCTCGGCGTCTCCGCCGATAGCCAGAAGCGTCATCAGAACTTTATCGCGAAATACGAATTACCGTTTCAATTGTTATCAGATGTCGATCACGAAGTCTGTGAACAATATGGCGTCTGGCAATTAAAGAAGAACTACGGTAAGGAATATTATGGAATCGTACGCTCGACTTTCTTAATTGATGAATCCGGTGAAATCGTCAAGGAATGGCGTAGTGTGAAAGTAAAAGATCATGTCGCAGAAGCACTTCAATACGTACAAGAACGGAAATAATTCGAAGAACCAGTTGAATCATCCAACTGGTTCTTTTTGTATGTGCAGATTATTAATATTTCTAATTTTATCCTTACATAAAAATAATTTCATGTAAGGAAACGTTGGTATCACACACAATTTTAATGATTTTGAAATAATCTGAAAATATCCTATTGATTTTTCTGAATATTGTATTTATTATTGATAACAAGTTGATCCGGTGCTTTCCATAGCTTAAGAATAAAAGGCGATGACCCCTCTTATTTTTAGTCGGACACCGGATCGCTATCCTATCGGTTCTTATCGTTTCACCATATATATCTATTTCTTTTGGGAGGGATTTACTTTATGAAGAAGAAAAAGGCACTCGCACTCGTCGGAGCACTGACAATCGCTGGATCAAGTCTTGCGGCATGTTCGACGACAGATGAAGGTAAAAAAGAAGGCGGCTCGACGTCAGGCGACAAAACTTCAGACAAACAAGTCTTGAACTTAACGAGCGGTTCAGACATTCCGGCTCTTAGCCCGACAGTCGCAACGGACTCTGTATCCTTCACGGTATTGAACAACGTTCAAGAAGGTCTGTTCCGTCTTGACGAGAATCAAGAAGCGACACCAGGTGTTGCTGAGAGTGTGGATGTTTCGGAAGATGGACTTACATACACGTTCAAACTTCGTGATTCAAAATGGTCGGATGGCAGCGATGTCACAGCAAAAGACTTCGAATATGCGTGGAAACGCGTCCTCGATCCGAAGAGCGGTTCGCAATATGCGTATATCATGTATATCATCGATGGTGCGGAAGCGTACAACACGGGTAAAGGGAAAGCAGATGACGTTGCAGTTAAAGCGGTCGACGACAAAACACTCGAAGTCAAGTTGACGCAACCGGCTGAATACTTCAAATCATTGACTGGTTTTGGTTCATTCATGCCGCTCAAGCAAGAATTCGTCGAAAAACAAGGGAAAAACTTTGCGACGAAGCCGGATACATTCCTCTACAACGGACCATTCACTCTCTCGGATTGGAAGACGGAAGTCGGCTGGAGCTTTAAGAAGAACGACCAATACTGGGATAAAGACAACGTCAAGCTCGATGACATCAACTTCAAGATCGTTAAGGAAGTCTCAACGAGCGTCAACCTTTACGAAAAAGGTGATGTCGACCAAGTCGGTCTGACGAGTGAGTTCGTTGATCAGTACAAAGATAGCAAAGAGTTCGATACGCGTCTTGATGCATCAATGTACTACATCCAAATGAACTTCAAGAATGAACTCTTGAAAAACAAGGATATCCGTAAAGCGATCGATTCGGGATACGATAAAGCGCAGATGGCGAAAGTCCTCTTGAACAACGGTTCGATCCCTGCATACTACTACGTACCAAAAGACTTCGCAAAAGGTCCAGACGGTAAAGACTTCCGTGACGGAAACGAAGGCTTCGGTTCATACGACGCTTCTTCAGCCAAAGCATCGTTCGAAAAAGGTCTCAAAGAAGTCGGTAAGAAATCGGTGAAACTCGAGCTTCTTTCGTACGATGATGACAACTCGAAGAAAATCTCTGAGTACCTCAAAGGCGAGTGGGAGAAAAACCTCCCAGGTCTTGAAGTCACGATCAAACAACAACCGTTCAAAAACAAATTGGATCTTGAATCAAAAGGTGAGTTCGAACTATCCTTCGCAGGATGGGGACCTGACTACCAGGATCCGATGACGTTCCTCGATATGTGGGTAACGGGTGGGCCATACAACCGTGGTAAATACACAAGCGATAAGTATGATTCGCTCATCAAATCGGCTCAAAAAGAAGTCGATGCAGCGAAACGTTGGCAGTCACTGAAAGATGCTGAGAAAACACTCCTTGAAGATGATCAAGCCATCTCAGTCATGTACCAACGTGGAGCATCCTTCCTACGTAAACCGTATGTCAAAGGAATCGTCAACCACAAAGTTGGTGCCGATACTTCGTACAAATGGGCTTCCATTGAAGGAAAATAAGTTATACCCGAAGACCAGATTCGCTGACGAGCGTGTCTGGTCTTTTTTTCCATATGAGCCGTTTGTCCTATTTTTCTGAATAGAATTAAAATTTCGTGTCATTCTGTTTTCATTTCCATGACTTCCATTTATACTAAGCAAAGAATCCGATTCACTTTATTTACAATATTTTGCGGGAATTATTCATAATTAATGGAAATGTACCGATATATCTAATACAGAGGACTTTTGCCTCAATATTACATCGAACTAGGAAGGAGGACTCACTCATGAAGCAACGTGTACTTACGAGTCAACAGAGTTATACAGAAGAGCAGCTTGAGATGATTGAAGCCATCCGTGCGGTCGGTGAACTCATCCAGGATCGTCCACGCCGCACTGTCTATCGCCGTTATGCTCTCGCGAATGACTGGCCTCAGCCAGAAAACATCATTCGTCAATTCGGTTCATGGCCAGAAGCCTTATCGGCTGCTGGATACGAGTGGAATGTCGATCAACAGCCGGAGGAACTCGAGCGGGCACCTAAATACACGAAAGACGAGATCTTAAAGTCATTCGAACGGTATGCACAAGACGTCGGCTCGACGATCACGCTCAAAAAGTATCAAATGTGGCGTAAATCCGTCCATCATGCCCCGAGTCACTATCACATCGTCAAGATGTTCGGTTCATGGCATGACGCTTGTACCGCAGCAGGACTCGAAGCAAGTGTCACCTATTCAAAAGCTGAACTTGCTGCTTCCCTGCGTCAAGCAATCGAAGAAGTTGGCTTCTCCCTCTCCTTTGAAGCATATCGAGAATGGGCAAAGCGAAACAACAAACCATCGACGAAAGCCTTACTTCATCGCTATGGGTCTTGGTCAGCCGCGATCCATGCGATCGAAAACGAGATTCGCCTTAGTAAACAACAAGCCCAATGAACTTATACCTTCTTCAATCCTTCTCGTTCATTTGAACTGGAAGGATTTTTTACATCAAAAAAGAAGGTGACGCATCCGCCACCTTCTATTCGCTTCTTTAAATGACCTTCTCTTTCCACTCCTGATACGATGCGACACGATCGCGTCCTTGGAACTTGGCACCGACGTACATCGCCCGGTCCGCATTTCGAATCAGACTCGCAAGATCCCCAAGTTCCTTTAACGTATCGATTCCGATACTTGCTGTGATTTGAAGGGTGTGACCTTCAACTAAAATAGGATGCGCATGTAACGTCTCACGAATCCGTTCTGCAACGATTTGTGCGGAATCAAGATCCGTATTTGGTAGCAAGATGACGAATTCCTCTCCCCCGTAACGCGCAACGAGATCCGTGATTCGTGTTGCTTGCATCAATAACTTCGCGACTTCAAATAAAACGACATCTCCGACTTCATGACCATACGTATCATTGATTTGTTTAAAGTGATCCAAATCAATCATCAATGCAGAGAACGGATACAGATCGCGTTGTTTAATACGACGATCGCCCCACTCTTGTAGCGCACGATAGTTTGGCAATTTTGTCATCGCATCTGTTCGACTATCCGTCAATAACCGTTCTCGCTCGTGCGCTCGTTCAACGGCCCACGATAGAACACGTAAAGCACGGTATAACTCGTATCCGAAGTCCTTCGTGAACTCTCCACTCGCATGGGACGCAAGGAATAAGGAGCAGTTAATCGTCTCCGTCGCCTCCGGTTGGATGAAGAGGACAGATTGTGTTTCTTCTGGCAGACAATCGTACAGACGAATATCCCACTCTTGTTGCATGCCGTAAAGAAGGACTTCTTCTTTTTCGATGATATCTTCAATGATTCGTCCTTCGACATGATCTGCTTTTAACTTTCGTCCATCCTTCAACGAATAGTAGACAGTCTGCTTGCCTTCTTCAAAATCAAACTTAATCCAAGCGATATCCGGTTTGACGAATTGGTTGAGCTGTCGCAGATACCGCTCGATGATGAACTGTGCATCGCCGTCCTTCCAAGCTGCTTCTTTCAATCGCTCGATTTGCTCCCAATGTTCGATACGATCAGACGCTTCGACCGAACTCCCGAGTGCTCGTTTGATGATGAACAATGCAAATGCTGCCATGACGAGTCCACTATTCCCATTCCCTTGGACGACGAGTGTACTGAAGATCCCATATAACAGTTCTGCCGTGATGACGACTGCTTCAAAGCGTAAGAGCTGGAACATGACGTCACTCGGGATGTTTTCTCCGAGAAGAAATCGAGATAACTGGTATTGTAACAAGAGTACGATCCAAAGGATCGCGACCATCGCTAGTAACGGAACGATGTTTTCTGTCAACAGGAATGCGTCTCCGTGTGTTCCACCTAGGGCATTATAGGCAAGACCTGCTGGCACGATCAGAAACAACTCGAGCGCGACATTGAACGGATAGTTGTGCAACATCCGACGACGTCCGATTGGCGTATGGATCGTCCGCAACTGATAGATGAGCATCGTCAGTTGACCGACGAAAATCGCTGATAACAAACCATATGATAAGAACGTGAAGAGAACAAATCCAAAATGAAAGGTAAAACTCATATGACGACGGCGGACAGGATCGATGACGAAAATCGTCGACAAGGCGGTAATCAATAAGAACGTAAACAAATCGATGCTGAGATTATAATCCTTTGACTTCGCAAAAAGATCGATGCCAATGACGATTACGAAAAAAACGACCCAGCTTCGGAGGAGATATTGTTGAAAACGACGCACAAAACATTCCCCTTCCTCTTAAGTATATATTTGTACATTAATGGAAATCGATATGTCCATTATTCTACTTTTCAAGCAAAATGTCGAACTTCGATAGTATCCTTTGATACAATTGATGTGAGGTGATATTTTTCATGACAAACACATTCACGCAACATGCATTTGATACATTTCAGATTGATGGATTAGAACCCCGGATGAAGGCGATTCGTGAACGGATTCAGCCTGTCTTCCGCGACATCGGTCAAGAAGTCGCACCTGACTTGACGGTCGCAACAGCAGAAGATGTCCATGTCCACATCGCGCAACATGCTCGGCGGAAGGTCAATCCTCCGAAAGATACATGGATGGCATTCTCACCCGATAAACGTGGATATAAAAAACATCCGCACTTCCAAGTCGGTCTATTTGATGATCACTTGTTCATTTGGCTCGCTTATATTTATGAGTTACCGAACAAACAACAATATGCATCAAAACTGTTACAGCATACGGAACTGCTGACGACTCTTCCGGATGATTTCGTTGTTTCTTATGACCATATGAAAAAAGACGCGGTTCCTGTTCACGCGACGGATCTTCAAAAAGGTTTACAACGTTTCCACGACGTCAAAAAAGCAGAGTTCCTTGTTGGTCGCCATATTCCGGCAGAACAAGTTCATCAACTGTCACGCGAAGAATTACTCGCAATGATTCGAAATACCTATTCACATCTCGTACCACTCTATAAAACGATTAAATAAAAAGGATGGCCGAATCGGTCATCCTTTTTCGTTAGTTATATTTTACTAGAATTGACATGACTTGTGTACGGTCGGAATTTAAATTTAGATAAATGTTGACCTGTTTCGAGGAAACAGTCATGACGTTGAATGTTTTATCGAGTTTCGCTGTCGGATATGCTTTTTTAGCTTCTTTGACCGTCACCGTCCGTTTGATTTGCTTTGGATCATAGACGATGGCGCTAACTTTAGCTTTTGTGTCCTTCACACCATACGTTGAACAGTAATGTAGGGAGCGATCTGCTGAAGCAAGACCATTTCCACTTTGACACCAATTGGAGTTCTTTTCCCCTTTGTACGCTTTATGTACTTGTGCAAGTGTCGTTTTTTCAAGTACGACTTTTCCATCGAGTGAGCGCGCTTGTTTCGCTTGTGTTTGAATTTCTTGAAGCCATTTGACGTCTGATTGTTTTGATGCCTCGACCGGTTGCTGTTTATATGAAGTTCCTGACACGATGCTGACAGTGAGAGCGGCAGTTAAGATGATTCCTAAAACTTGTTTCATGATGATGTCCTCCCCGGTGCCTGTAAAAAGGCGTTGATAATAAACTCATTCCCCTATTTCAAAAAATTATTCAGTTTTTACAGTTTTTTTTTGGGAACTTATATTTATTTTTATGAAGAGAAATAAAAAAAGAACCTAGTGCCCCTAGCACTAGGTCTTTCCTCATTTCTTATGCATCTTAAACTCTAAGAACAACTCATTGTAATGTGCGAGCATCTTCTTCCCGAGGTTCTCATAGACTTCAAGCGTATCAGTGACTTGTTTATCAGGATAGAATCGTTTATCCGTCCGAACCGACTTGTCGAGTAACTTTAAGCCTTCTTTGTTCGGTGTCGAATAACCGACGTAGTCCGCATTTTTCGCTGAAATATCTGGGCGTAACATGAAGTTGATGAACTGATGTGCTCCCTTGACGTTTTTAGCTGTCTTTGGAATGACGATATTATCGAACCAGACGTTTGAGCCTTCTTTTGGAATGACGTAGTCAAGTTTGTCGTTCTCACTCATGATCTCGTTCGCATCTCCAGACCAGACGACACCAAGTCCTGCTTCTTCGTTCGCAAGCAATAACTTGATTTCGTCCCCGACGATCGCTTTGACATTTGGCGTCAAACGCATCAGATTCGCCTTTGCTTCCTGTAGCTTCGACTCATCCGTCTCATTCAAGGAATAACCGAGACTGTTCAAACTCATACCTATCACTTCACGCGCACCATCGGCAAGTAGAATCTGGTTCTTCAGCTTCGGATCCCATAGATCCTTCCAGCTCGTCGGTTTTTTTCCGATCAAGTCTTTGTTGTAGACGATACCGACCGTTCCCCAGAAATACGGAATCGAATACTTATTTTTCGGATCAAAGGATAGATCCAAGAAACGTGAATCAATATTTTTGAGATTCGGGATTTTTTGATGATCAATCGGCAGGACGAGCTTCTCATCGATCATCTTTGCGATCGCATAGTCGGATGGGACGGCGATATCATACGTCGTTCCTCCCTGTTCGATTTTCGTCAACATCGCTTCATTCGAGTCGAATGTCTGATAGACGACCTTGATGCCGCTCTCTTTTTCGAACTGTTTGATCAGTGCCGGATCGATATAATCGCCCCAGTTATAAATGTTCAGGACATTCTTACCTGAATACCCTTGTGTCTCGTTTAACTGATTCAAGGTGAATAGGATGACACCCGAGATCAAGAAAATCGCGACGAATAATTGAATCAATTTTTTCAACGGTCATTTCACCTCCGGTCGCGAAAGCTTCGTAGCAGCTCGTTGGTTCAAGAAGTAGTAGCCGATGACGAGCAGGAATGTAAACAAGAAGATGACGGTCGACAACGCATTGATCTTCATCGAAATCCCTTGGCGGGCAAGTGAGTAGATTTCGACAGATAACGTCGTAAAGCCGTTTCCTGTCACGAAGAATGTCACCGCAAAATCGTCAAGTGAATACGTCAATGCCGTAAAGAATCCAGCAAAGATACCGGGTGTGATGTACGGCAGGACGACCTTCGTTAAGACATCCCAGCGACTCGCGCCTAAGTCACGCGCCGCATCGACGAGCGTTGGACTCATCTCCTGTAATTTCGGCAAGACGAGAATGACGACGATCGGTACCGAAAATGCGATATGAGAGAGTAAGACTGACGTAAAGCCAAGCTGGATTCCAAGCATCGTAAAGAAGATCAGAAACGATGCTCCGATGATGACATCAGGGCTGACGATCAAGATACTGTTGAGCGTCAACAACGACGTCTCGACACGTTTCTTGCGGACCGCCTGGATCCCGATCGCTCCGAATACTCCGAGAATCGTCGAGATTGCAGCTGACAACAACGCGATGACGAGTGTGTTCAAGACGATGATCAACAAGCGTGAATCTTGGAAGACTTCCTTGTACCAATCCCACGTGAACGAATCGAAGTTCGTCATGTTATCAGCGCTGTTGAACGAATAGAATGCGAGATAGAAAATCGGAGCATACAAAATGATGAAGACACCGATCAAATAAAGATTTGCTAGTTTCAGACGTTTCATCAAGTCGTCGCTCCTTTCTTCCGTTTCGTACTTGTCAAGGCAAGGATGATTGCCATCGCGATGATGAGGAAGACGGCAATCGTAGCGCCCATGCCCCAGTTCTGTGTCACGAGGAATTGCTGTTCAATCGCCGTACCGAGCGTAATGACGCGGTTCCCGGCAATCAAACGCGTGATCATGAACAGTGACAATGCCGGAATGAAGACAAGCTGACAGCCTGATTTCACACCGTCAAGTGTCAACGGAAAGACGACACGACGGAATGTCGTGAAATTCGAAGCTCCGAGATCACGTGCCGCGAAGACGAGAGATGGGCTCAGTTTTTCTATCGCGTTAAAGATCGGTAGGATCATGAACGGAATGAAAATGTAAACCGAGACGAAGACAA
The DNA here is from genome assembly GCF_002439205.1 of Exiguobacterium sp. UBA6309. NCBI lineage: Bacteria > Bacillati > Bacillota > Bacilli > Caryophanales > Exiguobacterium > Exiguobacterium sp. UBA6309. Next base: position 56,212 of record NZ_DJTL01000038.1, read on the forward strand.
AACTGAAATCGGTAAACAGGATTTGCTTCCGTCCGATTCCGATCGCTTCAAGCGTTTGATTTGCGAGACCATACGTACTGAACAATCCGATGAAGGCGTAGGTCTTCAACAATAAGTTGATCCACGTCGGCAAGATGACGAGCAACAGCCAAAGTTGTTTATGTTTCGTCTTCGTCAGCAAATAAGCCGTCGGATAACCGATCAAGAGTGAAAACAAGGTGATCAAAAAGGCATACCAGAACGAACTAAGCGTCATCGTTAGATACGTCGATGTGAAGAAGTTCCGGTAGTTCTCAAATGAGAAATTGCCATCAAGATCAAGGAATGAATAATAGACGACGAGCACAATTGGTGCGATGACGAATAAGGCGACCCAGAATAGATACGGGATGAGATACCAGTTACGTGATTTCTGCATCATAACACCCCGTCGTAGGATTCCAGACGCTTATCAAATTCTTCTTCCGTCTCGTTCAATCGCATGACGTGGATCGCTTCCGGATCAAACGTCAGACCGATTTGTTCACCAACCGTCGCTTTTTTCGTACTGTGGACGAGCCATTCGTTTCCGACTTCATCCATACAGGCGATTTCATAGTGCACCCCACGGAACAACTGTGAGTCGACCGTAACCTTTAGTTTTCCTTGTGTCACGTTCGTGATTTCAAGATCCTCGGGACGAATGACGATTTCGACCGGTTCGTTCAGCTCAAGACCGCGGTCAACACATTCGAATTCTTTTTCTGCGAACCAAACTCGATAATCTTCGATCATACGTCCAGGAATGATATTCGACTCGCCGATGAAGTCCGCGACGAAGCGGTTGATCGGTTCATCATAAATATCTGTCGGCGTTCCCGATTGTTGAATGACGCCGTGATTGAGAACGAAGATTTCATCTGACATCGCGAGTGCCTCTTCTTGGTCGTGTGTGACGAAGATGAACGTGATTCCAAGGCGACGTTGTAAGTCGCGGAGCTCATATTGCATCTCTGTCCGCAATTTCAAGTCGAGTGCCGAGAGCGGCTCATCAAGCAAGATGACTTCCGGTTCATTGACGATTGCCCGGGCAATCGCGACACGCTGCCGTTGTCCACCCGACATCTCGGTGATTTCCCGTTTCTCATAACCGGACAAGTTGACGAACTTCAATGCATCGGTCACACGTTGTGCGATTTCCGCTTCCTTCACCTTCTTGATCCGAAGACCAAAAGCAATGTTTTCGAAGACATTTAAGTGTGGGAACAGTGCGTAATCTTGGAAAACGGTATTAACTTGACGTTTGTTCGCCGGCACATCATTGATCCGTTTCCCGTCGAAGATAATGTCTCCCTCTGTCGCTTCCGAAAAACCGGCGATAAGTCGTAAGATCGTCGTTTTTCCGCACCCCGACGGTCCGAGTAACGTATAAAACTTTCCGCGTTCGATTTCAAAGCTGACTTGATCAAGAACGGTCTGATCGTCATAACGTTTCGTGACGTCCTTGAATTGAATGATCGTAGTATCTGCCAATCTAGTTCCTCCTTTATAGGTATGAGTCGGTTGCGGTCACGAGGACCTTTGTCTCTTGCATTGACTCATTGCGTAATTGATGAATTTCTGAAGCCTTATAGTAAAGTGTCTCCCCTTGCTTCGCTAAAAAAGACTGACGTCCGAGCATCAATGTGACGTTCCCCGCGAGCACATAGACAAATGTTTCCGCCCCCGACGGTTCATACGTCTTGAAGGCTCCCCCTGGCGCAAGTGTCAGCAGGACCGGTTCCATCTCTTTTTCATTCGATTCCGGAATGAGCCATGTGACATGATACCCTTGTTCTTCGTCCGCATATGTTGTGACATCTTCTTCTCCATAGACGACTTTTTGATTGAGTGCGTCCTCATCAAAGAAATCCTTCGGTGAGATGCCAAGGACTTCAAGGAGATGAAACAGTGTCTCGATCGATGGGGAACTGATTTCCCGTTCGAGTTGCGAGATGTATCCTTTACTCAGGTCTGTTCTTTCCCCGAGTTCCTCTTGCGTCAATCCCTTTTGAAGACGGAGGTTCTTGATTTTTTGTCCGATTGAGTACAATCGACGTCCTCCTCTCATCGGCTTAGTTTAGTATAAGATGACTAAAAGTTTACTAATCACGTACCGATTATAGCGTATTTCATTATTTAATCAACTAAAACGTTTGATATTTTTTAATGTTCATTTGACAGCGAGAACGCTTACACCTACAATTATTATCAGGTACTAAATTTAGGAGGAACTTGTAATGCGGATTGCTTGGATCACTGATAGTACGACGATTTTACCGGATACGATCGCAAAGCGCGACGATCTCTCGGTTGTCCCTTTACTCGTCATGAAGGATGGCGAAAGTTTCATCGATGGGGTCGATGTAAATGCGGAAACCGTCTATAGCTGGATTGATGCAAAACATAAAGTGACGACGAGTCAACCTTCCATCGGTAGTTTTACCGAACACTACGAACGACTAAAAGAAGATTACGACATCGGTTTTGCTGTCCACCTGTCGAGTGAACTGAGCGGAACGTACAACGCTTCCGTCCAAGGCGCAGAAATTGCCGGCTTCCGCTTGATCGCGATTGATTCTCGTTGTGGGATTTATCCGGCTGGTCAGCTCTTAGCAGAGGCAATGGAGCTCGTCGAAGCGGGACACTCGATTGAATCCGTCGAACAGATCATTCTGGAGCGTCGCTTCGACCACCATATCGAATTCACTGTCGCGAACCTCGATCAATTGCAAGCCGGTGGACGGATCTCCTCGACGAAGGCATTCGTCGGTAACTTGTTGCAACTCCGTCCGTTGTTCCACTTCGAAGAAGGCAAGATCGTTCCATACCAAACCGTTCGGACGTTCAAGAAAGCCTATTCGAAGATTTTTGATCACCTTGTTTTGATTCTCGAGCGCGGTCAAGTGACGGACATCTCGTTGTTCCACGCGACAGCGTATGAACTGGCGCTCGATTGGAAAAATCGACTCGAAGCACAGTTCGACGTCCGGGTCCGAATCGATGATTTAACGCCGGTTCTCGGTTCACATACCGGAAACCCCGCCATCGGCATGTCCTTTTTGAACCCGATGCGTCGACCATGATGACTAATGAAAATGATTTTTGGGTAAACCTTCTTTAGAGAATAAAGGAGGTTTTTTGTTTGAAAAATAAATGGATTTGGCTTAACTGGGTCGGCTTCATCTTTACGATTGCTGTGAACGCCCTCGATGGTGGAAAGACAGGACGGATTTCTGACTCCATCTTTACGTTATTCAAACCGGCTGGTTATGCGTTCTCGATTTGGGGATTGATCTATACGATTTTACTCATTTGGTTGATTCTCCAAACGATCCCAAAATTCAAGGAACATGAACTGGCGAAAAAAATCGGACCATGGTTCCTGATCAGCTGTTTATTCAATGCTGGCTGGATTGTCTCATTCACCTTCGAATTGTTCGTCGTATCTGTCGTCGTCATCGTTGGTCTCTTGCTGTCATTGATCGTCATCTACTCGAAAATCGACCGCGAGACGAAAGGCTTACGCTTCAAGCTACCTTTCTCGCTTTATCTCGGCTGGGTATCGGTCGCAACGATCGCCGACATCTTCCTGACGATCAACGCAGAGGGCGTGACGTCGTGGCTTGGAATCGGAGATGCCGGTTGGACGATGATTATGCTTGTCGTCGGTGTCATCGTCGCCCTTCTCTTCATGTTCGCAAACCGCGATCCGATTTATCCGCTCGTCTTCGTCTGGGCGTACATCGCAATCAATTTCGAGTCGGATAACGGTCTCGTCGATACGGCGGTTCTCGGTAGCGTCGTCTTATTGTTAGCCGGGTATATCTTCCTTCTTGTACGGATGCGCCGTCGAGTCAGCGTGAGCAAGTGACGTTCCTTTCTCATTCGAACGGCGTATACTAGAGAAAAGGAGTGAATGACCATGAACATCACATTTACACCATCTGCTCAGGAACGAATCAATCAATTACGCGGTGAAGTATCCGGTCAACTACACCTCTACTACGATACAGAAGGTTGCGGTTGCGGAAACTCTGGTATCTTCAGTATTCGTCTCGTCGATGAAGCGACCCCGGAAGACATGACGATCGACTCGAATGTCGGACCCGTTCTTGTCAAACGATGGTCGAGTCATTTCCTCGATCAAGACATGACGCTCGATTACAACGCGGAGAAAAAAGCGTTGATCCTTAAAAGCGATGGACAATACTTCAATACGAACGTGCTCGTTACGGATCAGACAGGCTGTGTCCTCACGGTTCGTTCATAAGCACAGACGAAAAAGGCAACTTCCGCGATGGAAGTTGCCTTTGTTTGTGTTCGAACAGACAGGTGCTACGTTAAAAGCTTGGATGGTCTGAGTATGATTGAATGTACTAGATGTCTGTCTGCGTCGTGCACAAGCTGGTGAGAAAATCCAGCGCTTTGCGTCCCCCCAGACGTCGCATGCATCATCCTCGCATGCTTATCTAGTATACGAACGAAAGTCGTGTTTGGATTGCTTTATCCGACATTTAGAACGGTCTCTTCAATCATCCGCTGATTCAGATCCTTCACATGCATCGGCTTACTGTAATAATAACCTTGTCCATAATCACAACCGAGACGTTTCAGGAAAAGATGCTGTTCGAGTGTCTCGACGCCTTCCGCGACGACTTCGATCCCGAGACTCTTCGCAAGCTGGATGATCATTTCCGTGATTGCCGTTCCGCGTTCGTCATGCGGGACTTCATCGATGAACGATTTATCGATCTTCAGGATATCAATCGGGAGATGCTTCAGGTGTGTCAATGATGATAGACCCGTTCCGAAATCATCAAGTGCGATCGTCAGACTGAGTTGTTTCAGTTCACCGAGCATCATCATTGCCCGGTCGAGGTTCTCCATGACGGATGTTTCCGTGATTTCAAGCTGTAGCTGTAGTTCGCTCCCATTCTTCAATGAATGGTGGACGATTTCCTTAATCATTAAGTTGTGTGACTCGGACCGGAAATGCATCGCTGATAAGTTCACCGAGACTTGGCGAATGAAATAATCTTCCTTCTTCCAAATCTCCATCTGGGCGACGGTCTCTTTGAGTACCCACTCAGTTAAACGGTGAATCAAACTGTATTTTTCTGCAAGCGGGATGAACTCCGCCGGTGAGATGAATCCAAACTTCGGATGATTCCAGCGGATCAAGACTTCCGCTTGATCAACTTTTCCCGTCGCAAGGGCGATCTTCGGTTGATAGACGAGGGTGAACTCCTTGAAATCCGTCATCGCCCGGCGTAAGGATCCGACAATCAATTGCTCTCTACGATCCGAGTGTAGTGAGTCATCATACACGATGAAGCGATCACGCCCCTCATTTTTGCCAGCCCGAAGCGCACTCTCCATCTGACCGATCCGCATCTCAAGTGATTCCTTCGCATTCGGGAGGATGACGCCCATCGTTGCTGTCAAATGAACCGGTTGATCTTCGAGATCAATCGGAAGACGTACATCGTCTAAAATTTGTTCGAAGACATCCGTCATGTCTTCTTGTGAGACACGTTTGATGAGGAAGAACTGCGTCCCGTTATAACGAATACACGCTTCATCTTCCTTCAACGTCTGTAACATCCGTTCTGCGAATTGGCGGATGACCGCATCTCCCTTATCGAATCCGAATGTGTCATTGACCCATTTGTATCCATCAAGATCAAGTAACGCCATCGCCATCTCCTGCTTAGCACGACCATACTGGGCATCGACTCTTGTCATGTGATGATCAAGCCATCGTCGGTTGTGTAATCCCGTCAGATGATCGGTATACGCCATCATCTGCAGTGCACGACGTTCGAGGTGAATGTAGAGACCTGCAATCAACACGAGAATCAAGAAGACCGGTATCGCGACTTCGTTCAAGATGTTCGACGTGATTGGAGCATCACCGATAAGTCCGGCATCTGAGGCTGGAATACAGAACGATGTGCCGAGCATTCCGACATAATGCATCGAAGAGATGGCAAACCCCATCACGACTGCGATGGGAATCAAGATTCGTTTCTTATCGACATGTCTCAAGCGATGAAGCAGTAGCAAGGCGATATAGGCGACAGTGACTGCAATCAGGACGGATAAAAAAAATAAACTCTTCTCATACCGAACGGCTCCACCGAACTCCATCGCCATCATGCCAAGGTAATGCATCGTAGCGATTCCGCACCCCATCAGGGATCCTGCTAAAATGACCTTCTTTCGCGTAATCGTCGACGAGTACAACAAATGAAAGGCAATGAAAGCAGCCAAAATAGCGGGAATGACGGATAAGAACATTAAAAACCAATCATAGCGAACCGTGACGGACAGAGAGAATGCTCCCATCCCGACGAAATGCATTCCCCAGATCGATAACCCCATCGTCAACGACGAGAGGAACAAGGCACGCTTCTTTAAGGAAGTCGCTTTCGCTAGACGACGATTTAACTCCAGTGAACCATATGAGCCGAGGATGGCAACGAGCACCGATAACACGACCAATGTCACTTCGTAGTGTTTCGTTAAGATGATCCATTCATTCATTGTATGAGGTCTCTCCTTATGAAATGTCATTCTCCTAACTATCGTCTGCTCTGACTCTTTTTTTCAGTGAAATTTAGAAATTCGTTTGATTTCTTATCATTCCATCACTTTTTTACCTAATCCACTCGACATCTTACACAAAAACGGATCCGCTCGAGACGGATCCGTTAAACATCATTTTTAGAGTGCTACCGATGCGACGATTTCACCCGTCGGTTTTTCTAAATCCGGTTCGGGTTCGACCGTGATGGCGACGGCATCAACTTTTCCGTCTCCTTTAAGCGGGAAGACAGCTGCTGCCTCTCCATCTTTTTCGATGACACCGTTCGCAGTAGGTGTCTCTCCTTCGAGCGTCCACAATTGATAGAGCTGACCTTTTTGAAGCGGTGGTAAATCTTTCAGTTGAACGAGCATATATGATTTATCGTTTTGCGTGAAAATCATGCTCGATCCTTTAATGGACTCGGTACTTTCAAAGTTCCCCATCCCTTTGATCTCATCCATGGCTAACGTCTCTGGTGTATCTGTGCTCTCTTCCTGTGACAGGAAGTAGGCATTCGCACCAAGCGAGAGAATCAAGGCGGCGGCGATACTCATCAACCAACCGAGTGGCACACTCTTCTTCTTCGTTTGTTGCTGACGTGCTTGTTTAACGTCTACCGGAGTAGTCATCGGTGCTTCCTTCGGAGACGCTGCCTCTTCTGAACCAAGGACTTCTCCAAGAATTCGTGCTTTCATACCTGCAGGAACGGGTCGCTCCGGAAGCGATTCAGCGATGGGAAGCATGAGTTCTTCCATTTCTAAAAGCGATTCACGACATTCTTCGCACGTCGAAAGATGCGCTTCGAACGCGTCGCGATCAGCTGCGGATAATGTTCCATTAAAATAATCGATTAAGTCATGACAACGTTCTTCCATCTCGTTCCCTCCCATCCATTCGTTTTCGTAATGCTTGAATCGCGCTCCTGATTCGCGTCTTGACCGTTCCAAGAGGTAAATCGAGCTGCTCTGAAATCTGTTGTTGCGTCATCCCCTGGAAGTAAACGAGTTCAATCAGCTCTTGCTGTTCTGGCTTCAATTCACTGACCGCGCCGCGTACTTCAGCAGCCGTTTCACGCTGCATGACCGTCCGCTCGACCGGCTCGTCGTATCCACCATCCCGCTCTTCGACTTCGATCGTCGGTTGTCGTTTTTCACGACGGAGACAATCGAGTGCCGCGTTACGTGTAATCGTTAAAATCCACGATGAAAACTTTCCTTTTTGTGTATCAAAATCAACACGACCGTTCCAAATCTTCATCCATACTTCCTGTATGACTTCTTCGGACAACCGGTCATTATTCGTAAAGCGATGGGCGAATGAAAACAATAACCTCTCGTACTTATCGTATAATGTCTCGAGAGCTTGCTCGTCACCGCTACGCATCAGATGATAAAGCGATTCATCGGATTGAGTGTGCATCCTTCTCCTCCTTCTGACGTCAGCCCTATCATATAGTATACGCAAGCTGACACCAAATCGTTTTCGATTTCACCCATTTTCTAAGTAAAAAACTTCACCACATCCATATTCCCTCATTCTATGAAAAGTATAGCTTAAAATTCTGCTGAATTGACAGCGATACCGTAATGGGCATAGCATAAAGATACTACATGACGTCAGGTCAACGGGAATCGGAGGAATAAAGATGGATTATGATCGGAAGATGAAAAACCGTGTTAGTCGGATTGAAGGACAGCTACGAGGTATTTTACGGATGATGGAAGAAGGGCAAGATTGCCGCGATGTCATCACCCAGCTCTCCGCTGCCCGTTCTGCGATTGACCGGACGATCGGCGTCGTCGTTAGCTCGAATTTGATCGATTGTGTCAAGGAAGCAGAACAAAATGGCGATGGACAAACAGAAGAACTCGTGAAGGAAGCGGTCAACCTATTGGTGAAAAGCCGCTGACGTCACGTTCATACCGATAGTCTGCTTTGGAAGCAGGCTATTTTTTAACGTTTCTTTTCCCAAAGTCGTTGCGAGTGTACACCTTGACTTAGGTTTGATTGCGTATCAAAACAGGTATACTAAATTGTTATTACTTGGACAGCATGTAGAGCCGTCCGCTTAGGAGGAAGAGTACTCATGACCGTTTCCCTATTCATTGATATCACCTGCAAGACAGGTGAATCCCCTGTTTACGACGCAAAAACAAAACGCTTTTATTTCGTCGATATTCCGAATCAACTGCTCTTTTCATATGATCTTGTTACAGAAGCACTTAAACCATATACGTTGCCAAGCGCTATTACATCGATTGCCTTGACGGACGCTCCGGACTTATTGCGTGTCACATCAGCACATGGCTTTGGCACGTTCGATCTCAAGGAAGGACATCTGTCTCTCGAACATCAATTGTCATTACCGGATTCTGATCGGATGAACGATGGCAAGCTCGATCCGACCGGACAATATGTCGCTGGTAGCATTAATGAAGAAGACGGTAAAACAGCTGGGCTGTTCCGTCTGCGTCATGACGGTTCCATCGATGTTTTACACGAAGACTTGACGAACTCCAATGGACTCGTCTGGTCAGAAGATGGCAAGACGCTCTATCATATCGATACACCAACGAAAAAAGTCTATGCCTTCGACTACGCTCCCGATGCCCCACTTTCGAATAAACGCGTCGCCGCTGATCTCGAAGAGGAAGAAGGATTCCCGGATGGTATGACGAAGGATGCTGAAGGTCATGCTTGGATCGCACATTACGCCGGATCATGTATTACACGTTGGAATCTCACGACGGGCGAAAAACTGGATCATGTCGACTTCCCTGTCTCGAATCCGACATGTCCGATTTTTTACGAAGATCGCTTACTCGTCACGACAGCTGCCAACGGAGATGATGCACCACATGCCGGTGCTGTCTTCGCGGTGACATTTGAATAATTAGCAAGGGAGGGATCATCTAGTAATAGATGGTGCCTCTTTTTACACATAATCCGTCTAGACGCCTATTCAAAAACAGACGATACTAAAGAAGAAGTCTATTTACTTTTTGAAGGAGTGAAGCCGATGCGTGTCACGATCATCGAACGTTTACACCAATTGCAGACGACCCCATCCTTTTTCCCGGTCAATTGCTACCTGTTTGAAGAAGCAGACAGTTTGACATTGATTGACGCCGGACTCGGAATCAACGCAAAGGCGCTTTATCACTATATTCGAAAGCAAGAAAAACCGCTCGGCGCAATTATCCTGACACACGCACATGCCGATCATGTCGGCTCGCTCGATTTCCTTGCGAATGCCTTTCCTCTCGCTCAAGTCTGCATCAGTTACCGTGATGCCGCATTGCTCAGTGGGGACGAGACGCTACGCGAAGGCGAAACGACCCCTTTAAAAGGCGGTATTCCGAAAAACATCAAAACACGTCCAGATCGATTGCTCGAAAGTGGTCAACAAGTCGGCAGCCTCAGCGTCATCGCTTCGCCAGGTCATACACCTGGTTCGATTTCTCTTTGGCATGAAGGTAGTCGGATGCTGATCGCCGGAGATGCCTTTCAGACACAAGGGGGACTCGCTGTCTCCGGTGACGTCCGTTGGCAATTTCCGTTCCCAGCACTTGCGACATGGGATCCAGACGTTGCTCTTCGCTCCGCTGATCAATTAACGGAACTGTCTCCGGATATTCTTGCCGTCGGACATGGTCCCCTCATCCTTGGACCAAGTTACGAGATGCGCCAAGCCGTCGATCGATTCACGCACGTCTTACAGACGAAAAAATCGTCACCTTTCAAATAACACACGAAAAAACATCCGTACGCGTTCCTGACACGTCGCGGATGTTTTTTCGTCCAGTAGTTCAATTCTGTTCTGTAACAGCATATCGATATACACGTGCTTCATAAGGACGTAGTTCATCCGAGACATCTGGATAGTTCGACACAAGCAACTTATCTTGCGATAAAACGAAGGCAGTTTGCATCGGTTCGTCATGCACGTTGAGAACGATCCGCCACACTTCTCCCTCTAGTTCCCGCTCATAGATGTAGAGATACGGATCATGAAGAGCTAAGTCGCGATACGTACCATAGACCATGATTGGATGATCCTTTCGCATCTGAATCAATGCTCGGTAAAAGGCAAGGACGGATGATGGATCGGCTTCTGCTTGCGCGACATTGATGTCCGTGTAATTCGGATTGACCGCTAACCACGGTTTCCCACTCGTAAAGCCTGCCGCGTGCGTACCGTCCCACTGCATCGGCGTGCGGGAGTTATCGCGTGCGAGTAACTGCATTGACGAGAGTACGACCTCCGGATCCTCGCCGCCAGCGACGCGCTCCGCGTATCGATTTTGAAAGGCGACGTCTTGATAGAGCGACGGATCCGAGAAGCGAATCCCCGTCATCCCAATCTCTTCTCCTTGATACACGTATGGAATGCCAGGTAATGTATGCAACATCAAACCGAGTAGTTTCGCACTCTCGACTCGGTATCGTTCACTGCCGAAGCGGGTCACTTGTCGCGTATGATCGTGGTTGTTGAGAAACTGTGAATTGACACCTAATGGGTATAAGACGTCATACCATCGTTTCTGAATTTCCTTGAATCGTAAAAGGTCCATTGCCTCCATGTCGTCCGCGATTTCGAAGTGAAACAGCGTTCGAAGTTCTTCACGTTCTTCACTGACATATAACAGACCGTCTTCTGGACCGACGAACGGAATCTCACCGACCGTGAACAAATCTTTCCCGGCAAGGACGTTCGCATGCATTTCCTGAAGGAAGTCGTGCACACCTGGTTGATTCCCGAGATACGATAGATTAAACGGATTGACGACATCCTCAAGCGAACGTTTTTTGATCAAGTTGATGACGTCCATCCGGAAACCGTCAATCCCTTGAGCGATCCACCAGTTCATCATGTCGTAGATCGCTTGCCGGACAGCCGGTTGTTCCCAGTTTAAGTCCGGTTGTTCTTTCGCAAAGGAATGGAAATAATATTGTTCGCGCTCTTCACTCCACGTCCACGGGCTCGGCGCAAAGTAAGACCGCCAATTGTTCGGGGGCGTCTCTTTCGTTCCATCTTTCCAGATGTACCAATCATCCTTGTCGTGGATTCGGTCCCGCGACTGACGGAACCAGTCATGCTGGTCACTCGTATGATTGACGACCAAATCAAGAATTATCTTTAAGCCGCGTGCATGAGCCGCTGTGATCAACTCTTGTAGATCGCCCATCGTCCCCGCCTTGTCCATGATCGTGTAATAATCGGCAATATCATAGCCATTATCGATGTCTGGAGAACGGTAACATGGATTTAACCAGACGATATCGACACCAAGCGATGCGATGTAATCTAGCTTGTCGATGACACCTCGCAAATCACCGATGCCGTCCCCATTCGAATCCTTAAAACTGCGCCAATAGACTTGATAGACGACTGCTTCTTTCCAGCTAGCTCGCTTCATCTCCTCACTCCTCTCCCTACTCTCTATTCCCGCTCCACATATCTGTACCTGTTTATTGGACGATTTTTTTGAATTTCAAAAAAGTTCTTTTCTTTTGACTGAATATTCGTTATCCTTGACGACAATACTACGAAGGAGGCACACATCCATGAAACATTTCGCTCCATCCATCGCCATCGATCGGCTTCCTGCTCCCGTTTTCGCTGAACTTGCGAACCGGATCGGTGCTGTGAAAGCTGCCGGACATGATGTCATTACCCTTGGTCAAGGAACACCCGATCAAACGACGCCCGTACATATTCTCGACGCCTTGAAACAGGCGATCGATGAGCCAACAAACCTTCAATATCCACCATTTCGTGGACATGATTTTCTAAAGCAAGCCGTCGCGAGCTTTTATGCGAACGAATTCGGCGTCACGATCGATCCGGCAACCGAGGTCGCAATTCTTCTCGGTAGTAAAGCCGGAATCGTCGCCTTACCACAAACGATCGTCAATCCTGGAGAAGGTGTCATCGTCCCGGATCCGGGGTACCCGGATTACCTGTCTGGAGCAGCACTTGCTGGTGCTTACCCGATTACACTTCCATTGCTTGAGAAAAATAACTTCCTGCCGGATTACGATTTACTTGATACGACAGATGTCGAGCGCGCCCGGATGTTGTTCTTCAATTACCCGAGTAATCCGACAGGTGCGACAGCGACAGCAGAAGCCTTCGAACAGACCGTTGCCTTCGCGGATGCCCATGATATTTGTGTCGTCCATGATTTAGCCTACGGCGGCATCAGCTTTGATGGTCCCACACGAAGCTTCTTGCAGACGGAAGGGGCGAAGGAGGTCGGAATCGAGTTGTTCTCACTCTCGAAACGCTTCAACATGTCTGGCTTCCGAATCGCTTTCGCGATCGGAAATCCGTCCGTCATCTCAAGCATCGAGACGTATCAGGAACATCTCTACGTCAGTGCCTTCACACCGATCCAACATGCAGCGACCGTTGCCCTGACGAGTGACCAAACATGTGTCCGTGAGTTAAGTAGCTTATACGAAACACGACGTAATGCCTTGTTCGCTAAACTCGATGCAATCGGTTGGAGCGGACCACGACCGGGCGGTTCCTTCTTCGTCTGGCTTCCGGTGCCTGAAGGATACACGTCCCAAAGCTTCACGGATCATCTGCTTGACGAAGCACACGTCGCCGTTACCCCTGGATCATTCTTCGGCGAATACGGCGAAGGCTACGTACGGATCAGCTTAATTGCTGACGTCGAACGGCTAGAGGAGGCCGTCGACCGAATTGGAACGCTCAACCTGTTCCGGACACCTGTTGCAGAATAATTCTGAAAAAACATTTGACAGATGGGAATCATTTCCGTTAAAGTAAATCCCAACAGCATAACTACTTATCGAGAGCGACCGAGGGATTAGGCCCAACGACGTCCGGCAACCACCTATCAGGAACGGTGCCACATCCTACAGAATGGATTCATTCTGAGAGATAAGTTACGAAATCTTACACTTTCGTCGCTTTTTCTGGTTGCTCTGCTACTAGGAAAAAGCGACTTTTTTTGTATGAGGAGATGAGCAGATGATTGAATTCAAACAGATTACGAAACGGTTCGTCCGAGACCGGACCCCGATTTTTGCATTACGAGATGTCGATTTGACGATTCAAAAAGGAGAAATCTTTGGGATCATCGGTGAATCCGGTGCCGGTAAGAGTACGTTGCTTCGTCTGATCAACGGTCTCGAGCATCCGACACAAGGAACGGTAAAGGTCGACGGTGTCTCGCTCGGCGGGATGTCAAAAGCAGATTTGCGTCAACTTCGCTTGCGGACAGGAATGATCTTTCAGCATTTCCAATTGATCCAGTCGCGTAATGTCGCAGATAACATTGCTTTTGCACTGAAGGCTGCCGGCGTCAAACGAGCAGATTTTCCGGAACGGATCCGTGAACTCGTCTCGCTCGTCGGACTCGAAGGATTCGAGACGAACTTCCCGAGTCAGTTGAGCGGCGGACAGAAACAGCGCGTCGGGATTGCCCGGGCACTCGCGAATGATCCAACCGTCTTGTTATGTGACGAAGCGACCTCTGCCCTTGATCCGGTCACGACGCTGCAGATTTTAGATTTGTTGAAAGATTTGAATGAACGACTCGGATTGACGATCGTCCTCATCACGCATGAGATCGATGTCGTCAAACAGATTTGCCATCGTGTCGCGGTCATGTCTCAAGGGGAAGTCGTCGAAGTTGCCTCTACATACGATTTGTTCAGTCAAGCCAAACATCCGGTGACACAACATTACGTCGACACGGCACTCCAGATCGAGCTACCGGAACGCATCTTGCAAGCGACACCGGGAAAGATCATCCGCCTACAGTTCACGGGCGAGAAGACCGGTGAAAGTACGTTGTCGGAAGCCATCCGTCGATACGATATCTCGGTCAGCATCCTGCACGGAAAAGTCGATTACATCCAAGACGTCGCTTTTGGTGTCCTAATCGTCAGCTTGACGGGATCCTCCGATCAAATCGCACCTGCCCTCGACTGGCTCGCGACGGAACTTCATACACTCGAGGTGATTCAGGATGTGGCTTGATCGTATTCAAACGATGTTACCTGAGCTCTTGAAGGCGCTCGGTGAGACGGCGTGGATGGTCGGAATTTCACTTGCCTTCGCATTGGTCGTCGGAATTCCGCTCGGGATTCTCTTGTTCGTCACCGACCGCGGATTATTTTTTCAAAACCTTGCCGTCCGCCGTGTTCTTGACTTCGTCGTCAACATCGTCCGGTCCTTGCCGTTCATCATCTTGCTTGTTGCCCTCATTCCATTAACGAAATTTTTGCTTGATAATACGATTGGTCCAACAGCAGCATCCGTCAGCCTCAGTGTCGCAGCGATTCCGTTTCTCGCACGACTCGTCGAAACATCACTGCGTGAGATTCCACCTGGTTTGATCGAAGCAGCGGAAGCGTGCGGTGCGAAACCATTACGGATCATCGTCAGTATCCTTTTACCAGAAGCACTCCCTGGCATCATTCAGGGCATCACGCTAACGACGATCAGTTTGATCGGCTTCTCGGCGATGGCTGGGATCGTCGGCGGCGGAGGTGTCGGTGACCTCGCGATCCGCTTCGGCTATTATCGCTATGATAATCTCATCATGATCGTGACGATCGTCGTCCTCATCGTCATCGTCCAGAGCATTCAAGCACTTGGGAATCAACTGGCGCGAAAAACAGATAAACGCTAATCATACATACAAAGGGAGAGTGGAATCATGAAAAAACGATACGCCTTTTTAGCAACAGCCTTACTCGGTGCAGGAGTCCTCGCAGGATGTGGAGACAGCAGCGCTGATGAAAAAGACAAGACGATCAAGATCGGGGCGACAAGCGGTCCTTATAGCGATATGGTCAAACAAGCGATTCAACCACAACTTGAAAAGAAAGGCTACAAAGTCGAAATCGTCGAGTTCAGTGATTATATCCAACCGAACATCGCGCTCGGTAGCGGCAATATCGACGCTAACTTATTCCAACACTCGATTTACCTGAAGACATTCTCTAAAGAAAAAAATCTCGACCTAAAAGGACTCATCACCGTTCCGACGGCACCGATGGGACTATATAGTAAGACGGCGAAGACACTTGACGACGTCAAGACGGGCGCTGAAGTCGCGACGCCGAATGATCCGACGAACCAAGCGCGGGCGTTGAACCTCTTGGCAGAACAAGGCTGGATCGAACTGAAGCCAGATGTCGATCCACTGACCGTCTCAGAGAAAGATATCGTCAAAAATCCGAAGAAACTCGTCATCAAGCCGCTTGAAGCAGCGCAACTGCCACGTGCCATCGAAAGCGTTGATGTCTCAGCAGTTCCAGGGAACTTCGCGCTTGCTGCGAAATTCGATTTACTCGATGCGTTAGCACTCGAGACGATGGACGAGCAATACCGGAACCTCATTGCTGTCCAAACGAAAGATGCAGACTCACAAGTCGCGAAAGACCTGAAGACAGCTGTCGAATCCGATGCATTCAACACAGTCATCGAAAAATCATTCAAAGGTTTCAGCAAACCAAATTGGGCAAACTGATTTTAAAAACGACCGAAATTCAAAAGAGATCATCTCTCATTGAATTTCGGTCGTTTTGTGTTAGAACCGATACCACATGAGTTCTTCATCATGATAGGTACCATCGATTTTCAACGCCCGCGGTTCAATCGCGTACGATTCGAATCCAAGCGACCGATACAAGGCTTTAGCGGCTTCATTCGTCCGAACGACCGAGAGATGAACCTGCTCGATCCAAGGACGTTCCTCTAATGCCCGTAATGCCTCTTGTACCAATTGCCGTCCGACCTGCTGTTTTCTGATGCTTGGAGTGACGTACATCGCAAATAAATTGGCTCGATGTCGCATCTTGTCCAGCTCGGAGCAGACAACGGTGACGACACCGACGAGCTCTCCTTCATGAAACGCACCGAACGTCGCTGCTTGTTCGCTCTGAAACCGCGTAGCATACTGGTCGACCGGCCGATCTTTTTCTGCTTCATAATCGGAGCCGAACGCTTCCGGATGATTCTGTAATGCTTCTAATCGCAATGCTTTATAGAGTACTGCATCTTCTGGATTCAATCGACGGATTTCCAATCGCCCCACCTCCTGCCTTTAGTATAAAACAAACAATCTCATGAAAAAGAGAACGACATCGTGAAATGTCATCCTCTTTTTTACATACTTAAGGTGTTCGGAAATTAATCGTGAAGTACGGTGCGTTGTCACGAAATGCCACACCGACATCGGCTTGCTTGTACTCTTTTTTCAAGATATTTTCTCGGTGTCCTTGTGAATTCATTAGGCCCCAATGCGCCGCAAAGACGTTCGGATACCCCATCGAGAGGTTTTCGCCAGCATAGCTGAACGTGATTCCTCCGCGTTTCATCCGGTCGAACGGATCACGACCTTGTGGATCTGTATGCGAGAAGAAATTATGTTTCGCCATGTTTTCGCTGTGACCACGGGTGACCGGCTTCAATGCTGTGTACGGTGCTAACGGATTCAACTTATAATCAGCGCGTTCCCAGTTCATCAAGCGAAGCATCAGTTTCTCATCCGTCGTCCGTAGCGCATTTGACGATGTACCGTAGAAGCCTTTTTTCTTCGCTTCGACGTCTTTCGGAATCGCAAGTGTCGCTTTGACTTTATTGCCGTCATGTTGATCGAAAAAGTACGTCACATAGTTGCCTTTCTTCTCATAAACGGCGGCATGGTCCAGATTCAACATGTAGTTTGTGTTGCCTTTACGATAGGACTTCACTGCGGACCACCCCTTTTTCTTCAAGGAGGATTCCGTATCCTTATTCAATACTGCACCTTGTGTCGTCACACCGTTTTTGAAACGATATTTGCCGTAGTCCTTACCATCCTTCGTTAAGGCGACGAATTCTTCCGTTGAAGTCCGTCTGACTTCCCAGTCATATCCGGGATACTCACTGCTATATCGATCAATCAGCTTGCCGCCACTTTTCGGGTAATCGGCTTCTGCCTGTTCCATTGGAATGTTTTCGTAGCCGAAAAAGGCTACCGCTGCTACTCCGATGATCAACCATTTTTTCATGTCGTCGTTTCGCCTCCTTTAATCTCATTACCTTTATTTTAAAAGAAATTGTTCCCCCCGAACAGTCATCGGCTCTCATTTGTCTAAATCACATCTTCCGTCCACAAACCTGACACATTTCATGAGAACGCTCTTCCTTTAGTGAAATGCTTTCTTTTAAACGATTCTTGAAAACATTTAGTACAGAGACTAAAGTATATTCCCCTTTTCTTAAAATGTGTGAACATTCTTTTATTTCATTCTCAGCGAATTTTGGTTGCTCTCCTAATCTTGACTCGGTATCATTAAAATTCGTAAGCCAAACTTTCAATGCTTTTCCAAATAACATAATGATATGAAGGAGCTGACCTATGGTTTTACTGTATTTCATTTATGAATCCATTGCCTTTTTACCCATTCAACAATACTTATTCTCCGGCTGGATGATCCTTGTCGCCTTGACTGTATCCTTTAGCTTAGCCAATGCCCACGAAGATGTTCGTCTCAATCAACGACTTGGATTTGAAATACTCGTTCCAGGTTCCGGTATGTTGCTCTCAAAACAATTCATTCCTGGTCTCGCTATCATTCTATTATTGATCATCATTCACTTCACGTATATGTTCCGTGCCATCCCGTTACCCGTTGCCTTAATTTCCACACTCTCGATCAGTACACTCTCACTTCTTTTACTCTTTATCCCAGCACGCAAAAAAGCGGACCGTTAAGTCCGCTTTTTTTGATTTTATTGGTATTTCGTTGTTTCAGCTAGTTTGTATTTGTTCGACAATTCAAGCCAGATCGTTTTGCCTTTGATTGTCTTCACTTGAATATATGGACGCCCTTGAGACACGCGAAGTGCGAGCAATTCACCTTGTTGATTGGCGTGTGTTTCACTGGCTTTATCCCAGTTGCGACCCAATTTACGTTCAATGAAGATATGCTTCCCTTTTTGAACAGCACGCCAGATGCCGACTTCTGCTTTTCCTTTGACCGGTACTGCCGTTTGTGCACCTTGAATCGAGATGATGGCTGGATCGTGGTCACTCGCGCTACCGTCTGCTTCCATGTAATCCGAGTTGATGTTGACGATATCTGACGATGTATACGACTTCAAGTTATTCGAAATTAAGATATGGTCGAGCACTTGCGCATTTCCGTTGTAGACGTATGAGTAACGCTCAGATTTCGGAAGATCATCGACTGTGTTCCAGAGATTTTTCCCTTTCAGGATGTCTAACGTTTCTGAGAACTGGAAGTCGTTGAGGTCACCAAGAACGACGACATTCGAATCTTTGACTTCCGTCTTCAATTCAGAGACGAAGTTTTGGACGATGTTCGCAATCGCATGACGCTGGACCTCACTCTTACGAACGACCGGTTGGTTTTTACCGAAGTCAGCTCCATCGCCACCTTTTGAGTTGAAGTGGTTGACGATGACATGATATGAATCACCATTGAAGAGGAATTCCGCGACGAGCGGTTTCCGCGAACTCGCGAAGTTCGGATCCGTCGGCTGAATGCGACCCGGGTTTTTCGTCAGCTTGCCATTTTCAACTGCCACGGCTTCCGTCGCTCCACCTTTTTCTCCTGGTGCGAGTGATACACGTGCTGGATTGTAGAGGAACCCGACACGGATATTTCCGCCTGGTTGCCCGCCGTCCTTTTTATCTTCTGGTGCGATGTCCGTATACGCATACCGGACACCTGTTTTTGCTTCGATCGCTGCGATCAATGTCTCAAATGATTTCGAAGCGTCGACTGTGCCGCTATCCGTTGCGCCGTCGTTATCCTGCATCTCTGTCAAACCAACGATGTCTGGTGTCTTCAGGAATGTCGCGATGCCTTCCGAGACACGATCAACTTTTCCAGCATCCGCTGTCGACGCGAAGTTCTCGACATTGTATGAAGCGACAGTCAGGCGTGATTCACCCGTTTCGATGTTCGTCGGTTGACGTTCCGCTTCGCTCGTAACGAGTTTCGGAAGGTCTGCTGCTTTTGCGAGTACTTTGTAAGCCGAATAGTTGTAGCTCATGACACCCTCAATCGTTCCATCGAATGTGTCTCCGGCTTTCGCACGATACGATGAACTTCCCATCTCGACGAACAAGCGCTCCGGATTGACGTTGTCCTTCGTCAGAATCGGTGTGCCACGTTTCGTATAGACCTTGTTTGCGTCTGTTTGTGTACGAACTGGGATCGTCCGGTTCGCTTGTGGTCCTGTGACGATCGCGTTCGGTAAAGCAACACGCATGCCTTCTAAGCTTTCGTATAAATCGATCGTATCTTCTTCCGGGTCAAACTGAGCGAAGGAATCGTTATCGACGACTTGAGTCGGAATCAAGACGCCTTTATCACCAAGGACGATACTCGCTGGTAACCCTTCGTTGAGCGCACCCTTTACGAGATTGACCGTACTGATTTCCGTAACGGCTAGATCCGTATCGAATTTATCGCTGTATCCGCCAAGGATCCATTCCTTGACGTAACCTGTCGTCGCGACCTTTTGTCCAACGGCAGCACCGTGGTTTTTCGCGTAGACGAGAATACCTTCTGATGTCCGGCTGTCGTTATCCGGATTTGGATCCTGCATATAGAAGTTGTTCGCATCAACGACATACGTGACGACGCCCGTCGTCCGGACGAGTTGATCTGCGTATGGTGATGTGTGCGCGACGCCTTGGATACTGCTGATTTTAGTGATTGGTGGTGCGATGTAGTACTTGAATGTCGAGACAGCTGACGTTTTCCCATCCTTGACAGCAACCGCTTGAATCGTCACTTCGTCATTGATCGTAATCGGTGATGTGTAAACCGGACTGTCAACAGTCGGTGTCGTACCATCAACTGTATAATGAATCGTTCCTTCACCTGACAGTGTCACTTGATCCCCACGCTCGACCTCACCGACTGGAGTAGCCGTTGGTGCAACGAGAATATCGCCGGCTTCCGTCTGATGGCTACCGAGATTCGTCAGTGTATCGACAGGAAAGCTCGTCCACTGTGATGGTTCATACGTCTTAACACCTGATGTAACACCTGATTTCCGAACAAGTGTCGTGTCTTTTGCGAAATCAACTGATGAACCGATCGGTCCGATGATATCAAGAACGACGTCGCCCTTTTTTAATGCAACTGGATCATTTCCGTTGAAGTTCAACGAACCCGTCGTCATTTGCGCTTTTGCTTTGATGTCTGCATTCGCACTTGCATTCGCGATAACGAATGTTTTACCTGGATCTACTTTCCCCGATAATGTGATTTTGGACTCAGATGGTCCACCGTTCGTGTATTGAACGAGTGTATAGTCTGCTAAATCAATGATTTGCCCCGATCCATTGTATAGCTCGATTGCCTTGTTGTTACTTGTTCCTTCTATGTATTCAGACAAGATGACGCCTTCGCCTTCTGCCCCGACAAGACCCGCTTGTGGAAGGATTCCTGCAGTCAATACTCCGGCCAATGCCCACTTTCCAAACGTACTGCCGTATTTCATGATGTGACCCCCTATTGAATTTTCTGACACTTCTTTATAATATCAGATTATATTCAAAAGAGTGTATATTTTTCGTAAAAAAGATACCATCCTTCGTAAACGAAAGAAATGGTACCGCTTACAATATTTTATTGTTCGTCTTTGTGACTTTCGTACCATTTTTCAGCTTGTGATGTCGCAATCGGAATAGCGCGTCCCTCTTCATACCCTTCTTCTAACAAAGCGTTCGCGATCTCAATCGCTTTTTTTCGAAGCGGTGGATCAAAGTTCTTGAATGAATCCGGATAGTTGTTCTCATTCCATGGCATGTCGTCACCCCCTTCTTTCCGCTTTACCCGAAAAAAGGCATAAAAAAAACGCCTCATCAGCGTGTCGTTGTTTTTGGTTGTCATGAGAATCGAGGATTACAGGTGATCAAAACACCTGAAACGACGAAAGCCCTACCTCTCTTTCGTTGTTACGGCTCCTTGGCCGCGCCAGCTGAATCAAGCATTTTAGCAAGAATCGTGATGCGTCTGCAACGGACGCATGATACTGGGATTTTTAGAAATAGCTCGGGAATGAGCGGAAAAGTATCGATTGGAAGGTTTATCTTGCTGGGTCGACTTCTTCCCGTAGTATGAAGAAGGACAAAATAAAAGCGATGACTTATGTCTGACTCATTTGTCAGTAGCGGTCTAAAAATCCTGACCTGTCGATTTAATTGTATGATATGGATTGAAGATTCTCACATGAGTGATCATCCCCGATTCATGACTTATATTAATCTATCATACTTTCTTTTATAAAGTCAATCTTTCTTTTGGAAAATCGTTTTTCCTCGTCTTGGAATCAGAGTTGCACCTGCTACAAAAGCCGAGTATCGTGAAGAGGACTCATTATTATAGAAGAAACGAGGGAAATCCATCATGTCGAATCGACTTATCCATGAAACGAGTCCCTATCTATTGCAACATGCCCACCACCCTGTCGATTGGTATCCCTGGGGTGAGGATGCCTTCACTGCCGCACGCGAGACTGGTAAGCCAATCTTTTTATCGATCGGGTATTCGACGTGCCACTGGTGCCATGTGCTGTCTCGCGAAAGTTTCGAAGATGAAGAAACGGCACGACTCTTAAATGAACGCTATATCTCGATCAAAGTCGACCGAGAAGAACGTCCCGACATCGATCATTTGTACATGACGGCTGCTCAAGTCATGAATGGACAAGGCGGCTGGCCGCTGAGCGTCTTCATGACAGCGGATCAACAACCATTTTATATCGGCACGTATTTTCCAAAAACGCCTCAGTTCAATCGTCCGAGTTTTCGTCAAGTGACACTCCAGCTCAGCGAACAATTCCGCCATTCACCAGAGAAAATCGCACAAGTCGGTCAGAATATGTCGCAGACGCTTCGCGACGTATTGCAGCCTGCGACGTCTACCCGTACTTGGGATGAATCGATCATTCATGACACTTTCGATCAAGCGATGCGACGATTTGATCGTCAACATGGCGGATTCGGAGAGGCACCGAAGTTCCCGTCGCCTGCCCTGCTCCGTTTCTTGCTCGATTATTATCAGTTCGCGGAAGACGAGACGGCACTTCATATGGTCATGCGATCGCTGATCGCGATGCGTGACGGCGGGATGACGGATCAAGTCGGCTACGGTCTATTCCGCTACACGGTCGATGCCAAGTGGGAAATTCCTCATTTCGAGAAGATGCTCTATGACAATGCCTGGTTTGCGACAGTATGCATCGAAACGTATCAAGCATCGGGTCAAATTCGCTTCTGTCGCTATGCAGAAGAAGTCCTGACGTTTGTAGAACAGGAGCTGACCGCACCGGACGGCACCTTTTATGCTGCACTGGATGCAGATAGCGAAGGGGGCGAAGGACATTTTTATACGTTCACGGAGCGTGAGCTGACCGATTTACTCGGACCAAACGCGCTGTTCCCCCGCTTCTATCATGCTTCATCATCGGGAAACTTTGAGGGACGGAACGTCTTTTACCGGACAGGACGAACACTCGAGGCATTCGCACGTTCTATTCACTTGTCGCTTGCTGAAACAGCGTCGCAACTCGAACACGAGCGCCAAATTCTTCTTCGTGCGCGAAATGAACGCATTCGACCGTTCCGTGATGATAAACGGTTGACATCATGGAATGCGATGATGATCTCGACGTTCGCTAAAGCCGGCCGTGTCCTTGGTGAACCGCATTATACGCATGTCGCAACGCGTGCCATGACGTCCCTTGAACGATTCGTTCGTACCGAACAGCACCTTGCTGTCCATTACCGCGATGGCCAAGTGACCGGTCACGGTTTCCTCGATGACTATGCGTACATGATTGATGCACATCTCGAACTATTCCAGTCTACACACCATGCTCTCCATCTAAAGGAAGCTTTAGCTTTCGCAGATGTGCTGCAGGATCAATTCCAGACAGTAGATGGTTATTTTTATCTGACGTCGTCACGCTCCGACAAACTACTTGTTCGTCCACTCGATCTGTATGATGGCGTCACACCTGCCGGAAATAGCGTTGCCTTGAACGCCCTTTTCACGCTCAGTCGTCTTACTGGTCGTCTCGTTTATCAAGAGAGTGCTGAACGGGCTCTCGCAACCTTAATAGAGGAAGTCGAGCAACAACCGACCGGATTCGCCTCACTTGTCAGTACCTTCACCTACCGGCAGATGGAACCGAAGGAATTGATTATCTTGCTTCCGGAAGAAGTAGACATCCCGCTCGAAATCAAGCAACTGCAACAGTTACGCTTACCGGAAGTTGCTTTGTTGATCGGTACGAAGCGCGATCTTCTTCCGCACGTCCCACTCCTCGCGGATTATCCAGAACCAGACGAGCCAATGGCTTACCTCTGTCATGATTTTGCTTGTGAACGCCCGACGACGAATTTAACAGAAATCCTCGCACGTCTCAATATCTGACCATATTCCCTCTTGTTTAAAAAACAGGAGGGTTTTTCAAAAAACCAGTCCCCTTTTTTCAAAAATATCCAACATCTTATTCATAAAAATCCGATATTGTCGATAGTAAGGACAGGCAATAGATTTAACAACTTAGACTTAGACATCCTAGAAGCCGATTCCGTCCATCCAGACGAATATCTACTAGGAGGAAAGATACTTTGAACACGACATCATTCTCGAAGACCTTGAAGGTGTTCGCAAGCTTTCTCATCGTTTTCAGCATCGTATTGACATCTCTCCCGATGGCTGAAGCAGCAACGACGAAAGCGACGACCTATCGTCTGTCTACCGATAGTTATCTGTACGATAAGACGGCATCTTCTCGGAAACGCTTGTTGACGATCAAGACCGGAACTGTCGTTTCATCCACGTATGCTTCTGGCTCGTTCAGAAGGGTCACATATGCTGGAAAAACGGGATATGTTGCGTCGAAATACCTCACGCTGTACGAAAAGAAACAATCCGTTTCAGGACAGCGCTACCTTGTCCTCAAAAAGACACCGATCAAAAAGACAGCAGTGGATACTGCAACGACGATCGGCACGTTGAACGAAGAGGATGTGTATTACACGTCACAACGTGTGACGAATCCATATGGCGAGACATGGTACCGCGTCAAATATGACGGCAAGACAGGCTATGTCGTTGCTGGCGCAAAAGCGGTCGCCTATAAAAAGGTGACGAACACGACGTTAAAAACGATCGATGCTTACATCTTGCGTCAGTACGCCGGAACAGGTTATCCCAAAGTTCAGACCATTCCATCTGGAAAAGACGTCAAAGTCGTCGGCCGGATCGAAAAATGGGTCAGTATCCAGTACGACGGGAAGACAGGCTACATGCATCAAGATGCGTTCGCCTCTTCTGAAAAGCAAAATGTGACACTGATTCCACAAACACGGTATCAGACGAAAAGTGTGACACCACTTTACAGTCAAGCCGAGGCAAAACAAAGTCTAGCGAGTCTACCAAAAGGTACGGTCGTCACTTCGAATGCTAAGACGGCAATTTATCATCAAGTCACATATGCCGGAAAGACAGGGTATGTATTATCCGCTACGTTGGCAGAGTACACAGAAAAAACAAAGCTTCCGTCTTCACGCTTCTTGTTGACATCACCACTCGTCATCAAAACGACACCTGCCGCGAATGCAAAAACACTTGCGACACTGAGTGCCGGAAACGTCTATTATACGAAAACACGTGTGACGAATCCGCTCGGCGAAACATGGCATCAAGTATCGAAGGAAGGCAAAATCGGATTCGTACCAGCCAATCAAGCAACACCGATTACGTACGAAACTGAATCAAAGCTCTCTTTAAAAACGACGGCATCGACGGCGATTCGTTCCTATGCGGGTCCATCGTATGCAACAGTGCAAACGATCCCGAGCAATACCGTCATCAAAATTTCTGGACGAATCGGGAATTGGTACCGGGTCAGTTATAACGGTAAAACGGGATATGCCGCATCAAACACGTTTACGACACTTGCGACGAAGCAGAAAATTGCAGGTGCACGCTTTGAGCTTGAAAAAGCAGTTTCCATTAAATCTTCACCAGATGCAAAAGCATCGACACTTGCAACTTTGCAGAGCGGTGATATCTATTACACGACACAGCTCGTCACGTCAAACGGACAGCAATGGCATCGTGTAAGCAAAGATGGAAAGACGGGCTACATCCCAGTCAACCAAGGCAAGAGTGTGCAGTACCAATCGGACCGGATCTTCATGCAGACGACGGCTTCGACTCCACTTCGCTCGTATGCCGGAAACACTTACGCGACCGTTAAAACGATTCCTTCTGGTACAAGCATTACCGTCACTGGAATGATCGATGACTGGTATCGCGTGACGTACAGCGGGAAGACGGGTTATATCGCTTCACGTTACGCCAAGGAAAAAGTCATGACGCAATCGATTCCTTCTTCTTATTATCGCCTTGAACGTACCGTCGAAGTGAAAGCATCGCACCATGCGACAGCAGAAACCGTCGTTCGCCTTTCTTCTGGAGACGTCTACACGACGAATCAAGTCGTCACGAATGGTCATTCCGAGCAATGGCATCGCCTGACAGTCGATGGGAAGACCGGCTACGTTCAAATCAATCAAGGTTCACCGGTCACCTATGAGAGCGTTAATAATCACCGCTATCAAGCAACGACGGATACGACACTCCAGTCGGATGCCGGTTCAGCCTATGCGACAGTGGCTAAGCTGCCAAATGCAGCCGTCGTTCAAGTAACAGGCAGTCTCGATCAGTGGTTAAAGATCAGCTACGCTGGGAAAAATGGCTATGTCTTAAAATCAACACTGACACCGTATACCGAAACGAAAAAGATCACAGGTGCACGCTTCTTGGCGAATGAATCGCTCGTCGTCAAACAAGCACCGGACGATCAAGCATCGAATGTCACGACACTCGCGTTCGGAAATGTCTATTACACTTCTGCTTTGATCACGTCGTACACGAACACGTCGTGGCATAAAGTAACGATCGACGGGAAAACGGGTTATATCCGTACCGGACAAAATACGTCATCGATCAAATATGAATCAAAGGACAAAATGTATGTACGGGCAACATCAGACGCTGCCTTACGGTCTTACGTCGGTAGCTCCTATAATGTCATCAAGACGATTCCGAAAAACCTCGTCGTTACTGTCTCCGGTCAAATCGGTGATTGGTATAAGATTTCGTATGATGGAAAAAGTGGGTACGCGTATAAGGGGGCGTTCGTGACGACTTCTTCGAAATTAAACGTCTATAATTCTGTCGCGACACCGTATACGTTCGATACCTTCATCAGCGCCCAGATGAAACTGAACCCACCACCACAAACGGATATCTATAAAGATAAATTGATGTATGTCAGTACGGGTTACGTCCGTCTCGGCGGCGCACTTGATCCAGTCAATGGAACAATTGCGACTGTCACAGCGACGACACCACTTAACATCCGCTCTGGTGCTTCGACGGCGAGTCACGTCTACGGTCAGTTCCAACCTGGTCGAATGATTCGCGTCTATCAATCAGTCAGTGGCTTCTATACGACAAAGCCACGTGTCTACACGAGTGCGACAAGTGGTTACTCAACGATCCAATGGTTGAATGCCCTCGAAACGGACGTCCGTGACGCTGCCGATCCACTGAAAGTCGACCGCAACTCTTCTGCCTTCTATCAGTTCCTCGATCTCTCGAAAACGACAGGAGCATCGGCTGCGACACTTGATAAGATGTTAGCGAACGTAACGAAAGGACTCGGGATCTTCAACAAGTGTAGCAACGGTAGTTGTGGACAAGCGTTCATCGATGCTGGTCAAAAATACAGCGTCAACGAAGCTTACTTGATCTCACACGCTTTACTTGAGACAGGCAATGGACAATCGACACTCGCAATGGGTGTGACATGGAATGGACGTAAAGTCTATAACATGTATGGAATCGGTGCGTATGATTATGATGCGATCAACACCGGCGCTGCTTATGCCTATAAAATGGGCTGGTTCACACCAGAAGCGGCAATCGTCGGTGGTGCTGAATTCATCAGCACGAAGTACATCCATAATGAATACGGACAAAACACGCTCTACAAGATGCGTTGGAGTCCGATGCGTCCTGGTAGCCATCAATACGCAACAGACATGGGATGGGCCGTTAAGCAAACGTCTCGGATCTATTCACTCTATCAACAGATGGATAGCTACACAGCTGTCTTTGATATTCCAGTCTTCGCTCGTTAAGGAGACGATGAACCAACGTCTTTAAATCAATGAATGTGTTCCAACATCAAAAAAGGAAAGACTGTTCTGGTGATCCCACCGGAACGGTCTTTCCTTTTTCATTAGTAGCGAACGAGCAGGATCATCCTCAACTCCTGCAGGAAAAGAAAGCGCGCTCGACGCTTTCGACAGGGATAGGTAAGACCCGGTAGACCGTATGAAATGCGAGGATGTCGCAACTTACCTCCCGCCTGCGGAAAGGGAGGATGACCAACTGACTCGTTCGTCTTATGAAACGATAGACTGATGATCTTGTGAAGAAAACCCCTGCATTTACGCGGAAGGGCTCCCCTAGCGTTCCATGTCATCGGCGACGATTTGGATATCGATGCCGCGGACATGACGCATGATTTCATTGATGATCGATCCGCGTCGGATTTCCTGCCAGCGGGTCCGCGCGGATTGACCGAGAACGATTTGCGTGATGCGATGATGTTTGGCAGCGGCGGTAATCGCTTGAGCAATCGAACGTTCGCCTTGAATCCGGATCAGCACTTCTGCTCCGAACAAGGCACCACTCTCCCGCACCATCGCAAGCACTTCCTTCTGTTTCGCATTCAATTGATTTTCCGCTGTCGGTAAAATCGTCAGAACATACAATTCCGCCTTTAATCGACTTGCCATGCGAAATCCGCGATAGATCAACTTTCGCGCGTTATCATTAAGCTGGATGCAGACGAGAATCCGTTCTTGTAACGTCGCTGGGTCTTTTTCAATCAACAAACGTGATTGATAGACTTGATCGTCGACTTCGTCCGCGACTTGTCGTAACGATAACTCCCGTAAGCTCGCGAGATTCTGAAGCGAGAAGAACGAATTCAGACTCTGTTCAATCTTTTCTTTCTTGTAGATTTTCCCTTGCTCGAGTCTCTCCCGTAACGTTTGCGGCGTCACGTCGACGAGTAAGATCTCATCGGTCTCTCCGAGAAATGGATCCGGGATTCGCTCCCGGACCTCGATACCCGTCACTTCTTTGACTTTAAAGAGTAAGCTTTCGAAGTGCTGGATGTTGACGGCCGAGTAAACGTTGATCCCGGCGTCAAGGAGTGCCGCGACATCTTGATAGCGTTTTTTCCGTTCTGATCCGGGAGCATTCGTATGCGCCAGTTCATCGATCAAGACAATATCCGGGTGACGGGCAATGATCGCGTCCACGTTCACCTCGGGAAACACTTTCTCTTTATAGACGACTTCAAGTAACGGGACTTGTTCGAGCTGTCCGACCATCTCCGCCGTCTCTTTTCGACCGTGCGTCTCGATCAGACCGATGACGACATCCTTGCCTTCAAGCGTCAAGGTTCGTGCATCGGCAAGCATCTTATACGTTTTTCCGACACCAGGAGCTGAGCCGATATAAAGCTTCAGCTTTCCCCGTGTCATGACTTGCTCCGATCAAGTGCTAGGTTCAAAAGGAGGACATTGACGTAATCATGCGTTCCGGCTTCTTTCGTGATTAGCTTGCGTACCTCATCACGCGATAGGTCGCGTGCGGTTGCGATACGCTTCGCTTGATCCAAAGCATAAGCGACTGAGATGTGCGGATCGAAACCAGAACCGGATGTCACGAGGGCATCGTCCGGAAGCGAAGCGCCGTCCTCTCGGTTCTGTTTCTGCAATGCCGCTATCTTCGTACCAAGCTCCGGGTTCGATGCTGCTAGGTTATCTCCAGCAGATGACCCCGCTAATTGATCGACCGCTGAGGGGCGTCCGTGAAAATACTGTTTCGACGTGAACGGTTGCGCGATCAATTCCGATCCAATGAATTTTCCGTTTTCCTGTACGAGTGAGCCGGCTGCTTTATCCGGCACGAGAATCTGACCGAACAGCGTCAGCAAGGCGGGAAAGACGATCCCGCATAATGCTGTGATGAAGATCGTCACACGAATGGCTTGTTTCATGATTCGTTTTCTCCTTAAAGGATGCTTGCAAGCAAGACATCGATGATTTTAATCCCAATGAACGGTACGATGACACCGCCAAGACCGTAGATGAGTAAGTTACGCCCGAGCAATTGATCGGCTGTCATCGGTTTATACGAGACACCTTTCATCGCGAGCGGGATCAGCATCGGAATGATGATCGCATTGAAGATTAGGGCCGACAAAATCGCTGTCGTCGGGGAATCGAGTCGCATGATGTTGAGTACTTCCATTTGCGGAATCGCGACCATGAACATCGCCGGGATGATCGCAAAATATTTTGCGACATCGTTGGCAATCGAGAATGTCGTCAACGCTCCCCGTGTCATCAAGAGCTGCTTCCCGATTTCGACGACTTCGATGATCTTCGTTGGGTTCGAATCAAGATCGATCATGTTCGCTGCTTCTTTCGCGGCTTGTGTCCCACTGTTCATCGCTAGACCCACGTCCGCTTGCGCGAGCGCTGGTGCATCATTCGTACCGTCTCCTGTCATCGCGACGAGGTGACCGGCTGCTTGTTCTTGCTGGATGACACGGATTTTATCTTCCGGTTTACATTCGGCGACGAAGTCATCAACGCCTGCTTCGCGAGCGATCGTTGCTGCCGTCAACGGGTTGTCGCCGGTACACATGATCGTTTTGATCCCCATCTCACGCAACCGATCAAACCGTTCCCGCATTCCTGGTTTGACGGTGTCTTTCAAGTAAATGACTCCAAGAATCTTCGCATCTATCGCAACGACAAGTGGGGTTCCACCTAAGCGTGAGACTGAATCGATCGTTTCTTGCAAATCATTCGGAATCGTTCCGCCTTGTTCTGTCACCCATTCTTGAATTGCTTGACCCGCCCCTTTCCGTACACGACGACCATCCGTCAAATCCAGACCTGACATCCGTGTTTCCGCACGGAACGGAATGATTTCTGCTCCATCTAACCACTCGCGTTCGACTGGCATGTCTCGTAGTTCTGCGAGTTCTAGGACAGAACGTCCTTCCGGTGTCTCATCGGCTAAAGAAGCGATGATCGCCCCTTCGAATGCTTGCTCGACAGAGCGTCCACCGACCGGCGTGATCTCTGACGCCATCCGGTTTCCGAACGTGATCGTTCCCGTTTTATCTAAGATGATTGTTTGGATATCCCCTGCTGCTTCGACCGCCTTCCCGCTCATCGCGATGACGTTAAAACGGGTGACACGGTCCATCCCGGCGATGCCGATCGCGGACAGCAAACCACCGATCGTCGTCGGAATCAAACAGACGAGCAAAGCGATCAAGATTGGACCAGAAAGATTGAATCCAAGATAGTTCGTAAAGACGGGTAACGTCATGACGACGAGTAAGAAAATAAATGTCAAGCTCGTCAACAGTGTTGATAAAGCGAGCTCGTTCGGTGTCTTTTGACGGCTTGCGCCTTCGACAAGCGCAATCATCTGATCGAGGAACGATTCCCCTGGATTACTCGTGATCCGGACTTCAATCTCATCACTAACGACGAGTGTTCCACCGATGACCGACGAGAAATCACCCCCCGCTTCCTTGATGACTGGTGCCGATTCCCCTGTGATCGCCGATTCATCAATTGAAGCAAGACCTTTGATGATCTCACCGTCACCTGGTACATATTCACCGGCCCGGACGAAGACGATGTCGCCTTTCCGGAGTGTCGCGGACGAGACGCTCTCAATCAATTGTCCGACACGTTTACGAGCCATGACGTCCGCTTTCGATGCTTTTAGCGAGTCTGCTTGTGCTTTCCCGCGTCCTTCGGCGATTGATTCTGCGAAGTTCGCGAACAAGACCGTCAAGAAGAGGATGATGCTGACCGTCAAGTTAAAACCACGCATCTCATCAATGAAGATCGTATAGCCGATTGCGAGCAAACAACCGATCCAGACGACGAACATGATTGGTTGTTTGATCATGTTGACGGGATTCATTTTTTTAAAGGCATCCATTGTCGCCTGGCGCGCGATTGAGCCGTTGATTGCTGATTTTGATTGCTGATCCGGCTGCTCATTCGGTTGGTGTTCCTCGGGCGTCGGATGCATGATATGTTCCATCATATGCTTTTATCTCCTGTTCACATCGTCAGCCAGTCCGCGACCGGTCCAAGTACGAGCACTGGCAAGAATGTCAATGCACCGACGAGTACGACCGTACCGAGGAAGACTGTTCCGAAGAGTGGTGTATCTGTATTAAACGAAAACGCATCTTGCGGTACGGACGGTTTCGCCTTCAGTGAACCGACGATCGCAAGCATTAAAATCAATGGGATGTAACGTCCGAAAAATAACGCGAACGACGTCGAGACGTTCCAGTAGACATTCGCGTCCCCGAGCCCTTCAAATCCGGAACCATTATTGGCTGTCGCTGACGTGAATTCGTACAAGACTTGTGATAGCCCGTGATAGCCTGGATTCGAGATGCCAGCGACGCCTGGTGCGACGTACATGGAGATCGCGGTTCCGACGAGAATCAAGAATGGTGGCACAAGAAGTGCGATCGCGATCATCTTCACTTCGAACGTCTCGATTTTCTTACCGAGGAACGTTGGTGTCCGACCGATCAAGAGACCTGTCAGGAAAACTGCGACGAAAGCATAAAGCAAGACATTCAAGAATCCAGCTCCGGCACCGCCGTACACGACGTTGAGCATCATGTTTCCGAGCTGGATCAATCCAGCAAGCGGATGGAGTGAGTCATGCATCGCATTGACCGCACCGGTTTCAGCTGCTGACGTAATCGAGCTATAGAGCGCTGTACCGACTTGACCGAAGCGTAATTCCTGACCGTGTGCAGTCGGGTTCGTAAATAGGCTACCTGCCATGCCGAACGTCATCATGATAAATAAAATCGTCATGACACCGAGGAAAAGCCGCCCCTGTTTCGCAGAACCGATGATTTTTCCATACGCGACAGGAAGTGACATCGGAATCAATAACATCAAGAACATCTGGATGAAGTTAACGAACTGGTTCGGGTTCTCAAACGGATGGGCACCGTTTGCTCCGAAGAAACCACCGCCGTTGTTACCAAGCTGTTTGATGACTTCAAACGCGGCGACCGGTCCACGGTAAATCAACTGCTTCGCCCCTTCAAGCGTCGTGACGCTGATTGCGCCACTAAACGTCTGTGGTACGCCGAGTAAAATCATCAACATCCCGAAGAACAATGAAATCGGAAGCAGGATGCGGAAGATGAAGCGAACGAAGTCGGCATAAAAGTTACCGAGCGGTTTATTCGCAAGACCACGGATGACAGCGATACAGACCGTGAATGCCATCGTCGGTGCAACGAATAACATCGTTCCGAGGACGAACGTTTGTGAGAGATACGATAACGCTTCACCCGAATAGTGTTGTTGATCGGTGTTCGTCATGAAGCTGATCGTCGTATGGAGCGCTGTCGACCAGTCAAGATTAGCGGCGCCGTTCGGATTGAGCGGTAGACTTCCTTGAAAGCGAAGCAACAAATACCCACCGATGAAAAACAGTAGATTGACGACTAATAGACTTTTTGAATAGCCGACCCACGATTGATCTTGTTTCTTTTCATCGACACCAAGTAACGATAGAAGGCGTCGTTCGACCTTACCGATTGTATCGACCCGACGCTCTGCGATCGGTGCGAAGTACATCCCGATGTAGCGACCGAGCAAGACAGCTGCACAAAGTGCAATGACGAGTAGGATCCAAAATTGGATCAGGAATTGAGTCCACATGTTTTTCTTTTCTCCCTATGCGATTAGAATTTTTCTGGATACATCAGACAATAACCGAGATACCAAAAGACGAGACAACCCGTCGCTAGTAAAAACCACGTCATTTCCGGTCACCCGCTCTCCACTGGACACGTTCGATCAGTCGAATCATTCCGTACGTCGTACCGAAGAAGAAGACGAACAGTACGATACTCCATAGTTCTCCCATTATGAAATTACCCCCATATTATTCAATATTTTTACAATTAAGCACGACAAAAAGACGATGTGAGGCGAAAAACGGCCCCAGCATCGCCTTTATAACTTGGCATACTGAAAAAGAGTCGTTCCCTCCTAAAAACGCCTGCGAGGTTAGCTGTCGGATTCGGGCATACCTAGGATTTCGCCCTACCTTTCCCGTTCGGAAAGGATTCACCCCGTGTCACGTGTCGTGACGATTGGGTCCCCCGCTTCAATCATGAATTCGGCGTACTTTGAGATCGAAGCATTAACATGTTAGTGTTCGTTGATGAGATGGATATTACTCCGATTTTTTAAGGTTGTAAATAGAAAAAATGAAAAAAAATAGTCTGATTTTTTAATGGCTTACTTTCGAAAAATAGTGTTTTTTAACTCTATGCTATAGAAGAAAAAAAACCGCAGAAATCGATTCTTTCATCTAAAATGGAGGAGCTCCTTTTTAGGTCGAATCGCTCTGCGGTTTCATAAGCAAATCAGAATTATGATTGCTGATTCATTTTGGCATGGACCGTCAAAGGAGCTAGCATCGTCACCCAAAGGGCAACCACTCCAGAAACAAGAATCACAATATCGCGTTCGAATCCAAGCGTCAATAAGGTAATACAACTTCCGACGAGGACGAGACAAAGCGTCGCGATCATGACGAACCGCGATTGTTTCAACATTTTTCTCATGTGGCATCTCTCCTTTCCTTCCATATTCCTTGTAATCGTAACAAAAATTCGTCGAAAAAACGTCGCTGACACCCGATTGTGATGTTTCTGTCATCTCGCAAGTAACGATAGCAGACGACGAGAAAACGGATTTGTTACACTAGAGAAGTACTTAAAAAGGGGGAATTGATATGTTACAAGATCATTCATTTCAACGCGTCGACGGAACGTCGGCATCGTTAAGTGACTACCCAGCTCAAGCATGGCTGATCGTCAATACAGCCAGCAAATGCGGCTTGACGCCACAGTTCGAAGGACTCGAGCAATTGCATCAAGACTATCGTTCGCAAGGATTGACCGTACTTGGTTTCCCATGTAATCAGTTCGCGAACCAAGACCCCGGAACGGACGAGGAGATTCAGTCGTTCTGCCAAGTCAACTACGGCGTGACGTTCCCCGTCTTCTCAAAAATCGATGTCAACGGTGAGCAAGCACATCCGTTATTCGAAGAACTGAAAGCACAAGCACCGACGACGGACGGTACAACAGACATCGAGTGGAATTTCACGAAATTCCTCGTGACACGCGATGGTGAAGTGACGCGGTTCTCTCCAAAAACGAACCCGACGGATTTGACGGCAGCGATCGAACGATTGCTCGTTCAAGTCTAAAAAATAAGCTTCCCTCCTTCTCCCTTGAAGGAACGGAAGCTTATTTTTATGTTGTCCCCGGCTCAAGGTGACGACTGATCATTTCTTCCGCCAATCGTTTGACGTCATCGATATCGCGCATTTCCGTGAACGGATGCCCCCAGACGATCAGCTCTTCGATTTCTTCAATCGGTTGCGTCGTGTATCGTGTACCATCGGCGACGAACTCTTGCGCGATCGTCGATTCAAAGGCAGCATACTTCAGGAGCCACGGTTTCTCACTCAAGATTTTGTGGGCATGCTTCACCTGCTTGAATGTCACATCGCCGACGAGGACGACGGGATCGAATCGTTCATGGAGAGGATGCGTATATTGAACAGAGATCAATAATCCATGTTGATTCGTTTTTTCTTGTTGTCGGACATACGTCCGCGTTAGGAAATGTGGAACGAGTGACTCCGCACTCTCTTTCGTCTGATGGATGCTCAAACCATGTTCCGTTTGGACGACATCCGGTAGGACCGGTTCGTATCCACGATTCGCTAATTGTTGATCGAGCTCTTTGAATAACAGCAAAGTATGTTCGACAAGCGCTCGAACTTGGCGAAACGATAATTGGATCGATTGATTGATCATAGGATGACCTACTTTCTCTAAAAGTATGGCAATATACAGTTATTTACCCAAACTTTTCCGACTTCATCCCTGTTTCAGCGAAAGTTCCTCGAGCCACTTACGTGTTTGCTCCTGTAGGCGCGTTTTCGTCTGTTCCGGATCGAGTGTGATCGGCTGATCGACATGAATCGATCGACAATCAAGTGCCTGCGGGATGTTTTCTTCGACGATTCCTGCAAGGATCAGACAAGGGACGCCAGCTGTTCTCGCCATCCGCGTGACCTCACCTGGCAATTTACCGATTTGGCTTTGACGGTCGACCTGTCCTTCCCCTGTCCAAACATAATCCGCTTGTTGCATCCGCTCTGCTACACGAAGGTGTTGCAGGATCGTCGATGCGCCCGGAACGATCCGTCCACCAAGCGCATACACGGCTCCACCGAGTCCGCCGGCTGCCCCTGCTCCTTTGACGCCCTCTAATCCAAGTAACTTTCCGATTTGTTCGAGTTGTTGATCGAGTTTTGTGATGTCATCCGGAAGTAGTCCTTTTTGTGGACCAAACAGATAAGCTGGACCATCTAGACCATGATAAGGAGCTGTCACATCTACGAGGGCTTCCAGCTGAACCGGATACGTTGAACAATGAATGGTCTGCGTCTCAAGTAACGGATTCGTATGGAACAAAATCGGCTTACCCGAGGCATCTTGAAGACGACAACCGACTTCCGCGAGTAAACCAAGTCCCCCATCCGTCGTACCTGTCCCCCCTAACGCCAGTCGGATACGTGTTATTCCTTGATCGCGTAACTGTTCCATCAAACGTCCGACACCACGCGTATTCACTCGAACAGGATCATCTCCGCTTTGACGCATCGGCAGTCCACAAATACGCGCGACTTCGATGACGGCGTCTGAATCTTTTACGGCATACTGTACTTCACACGGACGACCTGCCAGATCAATCGTCACGGCCGTCTTTTCCTTATATCCAAGCGCGAGGTAGACTTCAAGCGTTCCTTCCCCACCGTCCGCGACAGGCGAAGAATCAATGATCGCTGTCGGATCATACGCTCGAACCCCGGAGGCGACGGCTTCTGCTGCCTCCTTCGAAGAAATACTCCCTTTGAACGCATCCATTAAAATCAAGTGACGTGCCATCTGTAAGTTCCCCCTTCAAAAATCTCATATCAAGTTTTGATTGCGTTTCCAATTAATGTTACGATGATACTAATTTCAAATTACCATTACCTTATCTGACATTTCATTTTACATACACAGGAGGTCTTATTTCATGGAACGCTGTTCGTTATGTGGAACACCACTTCGTCAATTCGATACGACTTGTTCGCATTGCCAACATCCTGTTA
Organism: Exiguobacterium sp. UBA6309; assembly: GCF_002439205.1. Classification (NCBI taxonomy): domain Bacteria; kingdom Bacillati; phylum Bacillota; class Bacilli; order Caryophanales; genus Exiguobacterium; species Exiguobacterium sp. UBA6309. The sequence goes on from NZ_DJTL01000038.1 coordinate 93,272, forward strand.
TCAAAAAAGAACAACCAGCTGAACCACCTGTTCCGTCTTCTTCACGGACTTGGCTCATCAGCACCTGTCTTTTGCTCTTTCTCGTCGGAGGAGCCGGTTTCCTGTGGTATTCGCTACAAGATCCCGTTTCCCCTGAAGCCGGTCAGACGCCTAGTGTCGAAGCACTCGCGCTTTCGGAATGGTCCGATGACCAAACAGCGTACAATCAAACGTATTCGAAAGACCGTCCTCCAACGTCCTATGATGTCCTTCGTTTCGTCCGCCAATACACTCGGACGATTCCAGAGCTTGCGACGTATTCAAAGAAATACGATTCCATCGAAACGTTTTCCGCCATCCAGTTTACGACCTTGAAGGTGTTCGAATCCGAGTTCGACCATCTCGAGCAGTTGACGAATGCCGTTGATGCTCCTGTCGCTCCAAGTGTTCTTGCCGTGACATTCCAAAAATTCACGTCAAAAGGTACCACATATCACTTGCGTACACAGGAAACGTACCAAATCGCGACAGCAACGGGTTCAAAGCCTGTGACCTACCGTGTCCATTATCGTTTGAAAGTGCATACGGATCATCTGCAAATCATTGATGTCAATCGAACGGAGGTGACCTCATGAAACGAGTGCTCCTCTGTCTGCCCCTTTGTCTCCTGATGGCGTGTTCGCCCGAAACATCCAAGATTCAAGATCAACTCGAACAACAGACTTACACCCGCGCCGTCGAACAATCGAAACAAGACATTGACGAACCGGCTGCTCGGCTGATGGTTCAGCTTGAGCGACAGCTTGCCGGTTATCAACTGCGTGATGTCTTAAAAACGGCGGAGGCGATCGAACGTCTTCAACTCGCAACGGATCATCCTGTCCGAAAACGAGCAGAAGCCATTGCCCTCAGTGCAAGAGAGACGTTGCAACAAGTCAAACAGTTTGAAGGAACATACGAAGTCGAACGAAGCACACTTGAAGATGAGCCGTTCGACGGAACCGGACGCATCCATGTCTCTTTTGACGAGCAAGATACGTTCATCGCGACGCTTCGCTTTGATCAGTTCGGTCTCCCGGACGCGCTCCGAAACGATGAAGAGATCGTCCGTTTCGAACCCGATTTCTCCGCTCGTGTCAGTTTATCCGGAGGACAAGTCAGCTACCGTTTCGTTCGTTCGACGCTCCGCGTGACGTTCGAAGGACCAGGCGGTAAGCGAATCTATCAACTCAAACAACTGTCAGATAAATAACCAGTAAAACGCCGCTTTACTTGAGACGATTCTCGAGTGAAGCGGCGTTTTTTTATGATTTTAATTTACCGTGTTGCTTGAACGTTCTCATACACCTGCTGACATAATTCATGTGTCGCCAGGCTATCAGAAGCTACGACCGATTCGGACGGTTCCCCTTTGACCGTCCGAAGGAACGCATCCAGCATATCGACGAATCCACGGCGCTTTAGCGTCGCTTCCCAGTTATCGAGCGGATACCGAAGCGTGCCTTGTTTCGTCAATTGATCGAGTGTCGTCACGTCCGTTGCGATTCGTTTTTCTTCCGGTCCCATCACTTCGACGCCTTCTTCCGTGATGCCGTTATTGCGGTTCATGACACCAATCGCCGTAATGCCGTTTGAGACGAATTGAATCGTCACGTGATGCAACCCGCTTGCGTCCTGCTTACTCTTAACGTGCAAATCTTCAATCTCACCGCGTCCTGTCAAGAAACGCAGCGTATCCGCGACATGAATGAAGTCGTCGAACAGAAACGGCTTGGCATCTTCGATGAACGACGTCCGATTCTTTTGCATGAGGACGAGATTCGGATCGTTGACCTCAAGCAAGCGCTGATGCGCTGAAGCGAAGCGACGGTTGAATCCGGTGATGAACGGTAACTGTTTCTCTTCTGATAAACGAGTCAATTTGCGAATCTCTTCAATTTCCATCGAGACCGGCTTATCAACGTAGACGGCGATTCCTGCTTCTAGCGCTTGCCGTGCCTGCTCGGCATGGACGACAGTCGCTGAATGGATCATGACCGCATCGATCCCCTCCTTTACGGCGTCAGCAAACGTCGCGTATGTTCCTGCAAAACGATACGCCGCTTGCAATCGTTTTGCTTTCTCTTCATCTCGCGAGATCAGATACACCTCGATATCAGATCGTTCAGCATAGACCGGTAAATAGGCTTTTTGAGCGATATCACCTAGACCAATGACGGCTAATTTCATATGAACTCCTCCTTTTCCACTGTTGCTTACATTCCCTATGATACGTTAATTGACACGAAAAGATGAGAAACAGCCCTTTACAGGCATCAAATTCCTTTTTTTGAAAAGAAGTGAATTTCCTTTTTTTGTTTTATGATAAAACCATATTTGAACAAGGAGGGAATGAGTTTTTATGAAGCGCTTGCTCCGTACTAGTCTTACGCTCTTATTATTGTTCGCTTTGTGTCTTCCCGCCATTCCGGCTCAGGCAGCCAGTTACCAAGTCGTCGTCACTTCGACGATTGGAGCGAACATCCGCTCGAAGCCGAGTACAGCCTCGTCTGCGACGATCGTCCGACGTGCCGCGTACAAGGCAAAATTCACAGCCGTTTCGTATACGAATGGCTGGTATAAGATCAAGGACGGAGGTACATATCGTTATCTATCGAACCAAGTCGCTAAAAAAGTGTCGAGTAGCTCCGTAAAGACGTACAAAATCGTCGTCTACTCGAAAGCTGGAGCGAACGTCCGGACATCACCAAGCACGGCCTCATCAAAGAACATCAAACGACTCGCATCCTACAACTCGAAGTTCAATGCAGTCTCGTACTCGAACGGTTGGTATAAGGTCAAAGGGAAAGTCAATTATTATTACGTCTCTAGCCAAGTTGCCCGAAAAGTGACGACGAGCAGCCCTAAACCATCGAGTGGCAGTTATCCGGTTGCATCGATGCGGTATTTCAAGCTTGGATCGTCAAGTTATCAATTGACGAAAGAAAGCTTCGTCCGCCGTTATCCAGCGAGTACGACGAAACTGTTGACGGGAATCGTCGCGTATGACGAAGCAGCACGTAAAGGCACGCTTGATCAAACGTTCACCCTGACGTCTTCGATGTTATCCGTTCCTGCAGGTAGCAGTGTCGCTGGCTTCCGTGCTGGCGATAAAGTCACGATGCGTCAACTCTTGAACGGGATGCTGATCCGCTCTGGTAATGATGCAGCAAAAGCGATCGCTGTCCGGACAGCAGGTTCTGAATCGAAGTTCGTCTCGTACATGAATAACCGCGCCCGTTCAATCGGAATGAGTGCGAGTCATTTCATGAACCCACACGGTTTCTATCATCCAAGTCATTACACGACAGCTGCTGATATGCAAAAACTCGCGAATACATATGCGAAGTACAGCACGCTCATGACGATCAGTGGACGCAAGTCGTATCAGACGACCGTTAAAGGACCGTATGCACGGACATTGACGTGGTATCATACGAATACGTCGCTTCCAGGAGATACACGTGTTTATGCGAGCAAGACTGGTTACACACCGGAATCTGGCTACACACGCGTCTTCTTCATCAAAAAAGGATCGACACGATATGGTCTCGTCACACTGAAAGGAACGTTGTCCCAAACCGAGACGACACTTCGCTCCGTCTTAAATCAATAATCGACTCATCAACAGTCTGGTTTTCCGTTTCGGGATCCAGACTGTTTTCTTTTTCCTTCAAATTATACTTGCGCTGAAAGCGAATTCATCTTAGAGTTAACTTTAGAATCAGACGTCTGACGTCTTAATGAAGGAGAGTTTTTACGTGGGAAATGTCAGTTTGTTATTTGGGGGCGTTGCGCTCTTTTTAAATAGTTTGACCTTGTTTGGAAAAGTCGATCTCCGTAGTGCTGGTGTCTTCAGTCTCATCACGGGTCTACTGCAAACGTTCATCGCAACGTATCTTGTCATCGGTGCTGTCGGTGATCCGGCGTTAACGTTCGGTTACGCGAGCATTTACTTGTTTGCCTTTACGTATGTGTATGTCGGCATCACATTTCTGTTCAATCTTGACGGAAGCGGTGTCGGTTGGTTTTCCTTGTTCGTTGCGATCGCCGCTTTGTTTTATGCATTTGTCAGCTTCACGACAGCAGACATCATCGGCGGGATGACATGGTTGTTCTGGGTATTGCTCTGGAGCCTGTTTTTCCTTGGGATGGGAATGAATCGTCCGATTGACGCGATCACTGCCCGCGTCGCCCTCGTATTAAGCTGGTTGACGTTGATCGTCCCGGCACTGATCGGTCTTCGGTTTGGCTACTTCAGTACGGCATACCAATGGTTATGGAGCGGCGCTGCCATTCTGACTGTCGTCTATTTCCTCTATACGATGATAAAATTCTCGATGCTTCGGACGATCCGCTCGTCGTGACATGCTAATCGATTCATCAAAAAAAGATGTCTATTTCCGGTCATGAATCGGAGATGGACATCTTTTTTGATTGATGGAGAACGCTATCGTTCATCCGCGACTCCTACAGGAAAAGAAAGTGCCATAGGTACTTTCGTCAGGGATGAATCAGACCCGGCAAACTGCATGAAATGTTGGTTGCCGCGGCTGATTTCCCGCCTGAGGAAAGCGCGGATGAGAGGAGCGTTCGTTTCGTTATCAATCAGTCCTGCTAGCGCATTTTTTCTCTCCATGCCAATCACTTCAATGCATTCTGCAGCTGTGCTTGAACCTCTTTCAACGACTTGTTCGTCGGATGCCAGTAATAGATGCCGTCCGATTCGATGCCACCTTTTCCGTCGAGTGATAAGGTCTCGACATTTCGTAAGGCATCCCGGTAGTCCGTCACGACCGTCCGGGCAACGGAAAATGGTACGTTCGTCTTGACGTTTTTCCCGAGGGCGTCGAGGACAGCATTGAAGCGACGAATCGAGAAGTCCTCTGTCATTTTATCGGCGACTGCCTGAACGACTTGCCGTTGGCGGATTTGTCGTCCGAAGTCCCCACGTGGATCATCGTGCCGCATACGAGCATAGGCGAGTGCTTCCTTCCCGTTCAGTAATAGTTCTCCTTTTGGGAACTGCATCTCATAGTACGAAAAATTGATATCGTTCTTGACTCTGACCCCATCCACCGCATTGACGAGATCCGTAAAGCCCGCTAGATTGATCTCAGCGAAATAGTCGATTCGAATCTTTAACAGATGACTGACCGTATCAAGCGCCATCTGTGGACCACCGAAGGCATAGGCATGGTTGATCTTATCATTTGAACCATTGCCGATGATGTCTGTCTTTAAGTCGCGCGGGATGCTGATCATCTGACTGGTATTCGTTTTCGGATCAATCGTCACGACGATGATCGTATCACTCCGTCCTGTCTCATTTTTTCGTTGATCGACGCCGAGTAAGAGAAACGAGAATCCTTTTTTCTGCTCGACGGTTTTTTCCGTCTCAACGCTTGCTTTGACCGGTACCTGGACTTCTTTGAGCGTCTGACTCGCTTTATGATACACATATCCGCCTGAACGAAAGAGAAGGAGCAGGCAAATCCCCGTAAGTGTCAGTACGATCCATTTCCATTTCTTCATCACCCATTCTCCTTTTCTTCAATTTGAATTCAGGACGGTCGTTGTGCTTCGAGTACCAGCAAAGCATTGCGCCAGCTACCGAACAAGGCAGTGATGACTCCGATGCTTGGCGCATCACGTCCGATACTGAACCGTTGATAACTTGCGATCGTCAGATGCTCCGTTTCGCGAGCGGCTTCAGCAAGTACGTCGAGCACTTCTTCTTCCCGCCAGCGTTTGCGCGGGAATTCGATCCCAATGATTTCAAGTGCGTTTGACCAAGAGCCGTACCGGCGGGCAATCGTTGCGACGGTCGGACGATTTTGACCAGCCGCCCACTTCGTGTAGGTCTGACTCGTCAAGACCGGCAAGACCCCTTGCGCTTCCAGTAATGACTCGATGATCCGTTGTTCCATTTCCTGGACGCGTTCCTTTAAGATATCCGCTTCTGACAATGCCTGCTGCCACGAGTTGAATTGATGGACGATATCCGTCAGGCTTGGTGCTTGTTTCTGTTGTGCCCATTCGCGGTACGTCGCACTCGTGAAAGGATGGAGTTCCTCACGTGCCTGACGCAAGGCGTCAATGATTTCCGATTTCGTGAACGTCAAGCGGGCATGCCCGATGCCTGCTCGTTCCAAAGCGATTTGCCACGATCCAAACAGCATCAGGATTTCCGCGACGCTTGGATGAGTAGTGTGGAGTTGCCAGCGGAAATAGGTATTGGCCGTCAATTCATTCTTCCCGTCCGCAGCGAGACGGAGTGCGTGGATCGCTTCCTCCATATCGCGCATGACGATGTCCCCTTCCCATATATTCATGACTGGACGTTCCGGCGTACGGTCGTCTGTAAAGCATGACGAACGTTTCGGATGACGACGGCTTGTTCAGTGAACGTCATTTGTGAAGCAGACGGAAGGCAGATACCGTCTTCAAACAAACGACGGCTGACGTCAACCCCTTCTGCTGTGACGAATGGTACGTCGCGATAGACGGGTTGTAAGTGCATCGGTTTCCAGACCGGGCGAGACTCGGCATTCGCTTGTTGCAGTGTCTGAATCATCGCATCGCGTTGCGCTTGACCACCCGGTAAAAGAAAGGCACTGAGCCAGCGGTTGGCGAATGTTCCAGGCTGCTCGGCTTGCGACGTGACGCCGTCCGGGGCAAAGGCACGGTCGTAGCGATCAAAGATTTTCCGCCGTGCGTCGACGCGTTGATCGAGGACTTCGAGCTGTCCCCGTCCGATCCCAGCAGCGACATTACTCATTCGGTAATTGTAGCCGACTTCCGTATGCTCATAATGCAAGACCTGCTGTCGCGCCTGTGTTCCGAGATAAAAGGCACGTTCGATCAGAGCCGGATCATTGGCGACAAGCATCCCGCCGCCTGACGTCGTGATGATTTTGTTGCCATTGAATGAATAGATTCCGAACGTTCCGAACGTTCCGGTCATCCGCCCGTTGACACGAGTCCCGAGTGATTCTGCAGCATCCTCGATCAACGGAACATCGTACTCTTCACAGATCGCAGCAATCTCCTCGATCTGCGCTGCAACGCCGTACAGATGAACGACGATGACGGCTTTCGGAAGTTTTCCTCGTGTTGCCGCCTGGATCAACGCGCGTCGGAGTGCGACGGGTGACATATTCCACGTCTCCTCTTCCGAATCGATCAGGACGGGACGGGCACCAACGTAGCGAATCGGATTCGTCGAAGCGATGAACGTCAAGGACTGACAGAAGACATCATCCCCCGTCGTGACACCAAGCGTCGCGAGTGCCAAGTGAATGGCTGCCGTACCACTGCTCGTCGCAAGCGCTGCGCGAGCTCCCGTGTAGGCGCGCATCTCTCGTTCGAAGGCGTCGACGTTCGGTCCAAGCGGTGCGACCCAGTTCGTCTCGAGTGCTTCCGTGACGTAACGTGCTTCTTGACCACTTAAGTGCGGGATGGAGAGCGGGATGTGTTTCATGATGTTTCCTCCCTTCGAGGTGACAGCTGACGGAGCGGCGTCCGGTAGATCGGGAACCACTGTCCTGTCTCGACTTCCGGATGTTGTCGTTTGATTTGTCGTGCGAGCCGGTCATAAATCGTCGGATCAAGAATCGATGTCCCGAGTCCAAAAAACGTTTGATTCGCACTAAAGGATCGTTTGTAGGCAAGCAAGCTATCCGTATTCGATCGTGTCGTGCCTCCACCGAGATGAAGCGCTTGAAAACCGGCTTGTTTTGCCCAACGAATCATCTCCGCGAATAACAGATGGTTGGGTCGAAGGACTAAGGATGCGGGATCAGACGCACCGAGGTGATAATGCGCGAACTGGCGACCAGTCAAGACGATACATCCGGCGATGATCCGTCCGTCATGTTCAGCAAGCAACAGGACATTTTTGATTCGTCCGTCCGCGAAGTGATCGAAGTAGGTCTGATCAAAGTAATACCGGGCATCGGCTTGATGTTTGTCCATCGTCATCTGATAGAGACGCGCGAAGTCCCGGTATTCTTCCGGGCGTCCCAGACGAATCGTGACGCCTTCGCGACGCGCCTTCCGGATGTTGCGTCGCGTCATTTGCGAAAAGTCGCTTTCGATCATCTCGAACGGGTCCGTTAGTTCGAGTGTCACGGTCGGCTGCAGGATCTCCGTTTGATGGCACCAGTATTGACCCAGTTCTTGATTGTGCAAGAGTGGATGGAAGCGAACCGTCTCTGTGACGATTCCCGTCTCATTGCAATAGCGTTCGAATCGCTCGCGCGCTTCGCGAATCTGATCGAGTGACCAGATGCCTTTGAAGGAAGGACCACCGTAGCCGTAAGGTGTCGTGATATCTTCAAAGAGTGTGCCTGGAATCCGTCGCCGCAAGTACGGATAGATCAACGTCCCAAACTCCGTCGGATAATAAAATAACTCAGGAATCTCGTCGTGTTCCTTCGCGAGTTCGAAGTAAGCATGTTCGTAATAACAATCGAGCTGATAGGTCGCGACGAGTGCATCCCATTCGCGCGGATCCCGGATCAACCGTTCATCGCTTAACGACATCATGGGGAACACCTCCGTCGAGACCCTTGAACTCACCCATCCCAGTCTGATGAGCTGTCGAGTTCCCTTCTGACGAGATGACCATCTTGAACGTCTTGAACAGGATATAGAGATCGAGTCGGAACGTCTTGTGTGCTGCGTACCATTGATCTTGCTCGAGGCGTTGTTGCCACGTCGTCGCGTTTCGTCCATGAATCTGCGCCCAGCCCGTCAGACCAGGAAGGACATCATGCCGTGTCATCTGCTCCTTCGTATAGTGGTTCAAATAACTGACGAGTAACGGACGCGGCCCGACGAAGCTCATCTGTCCGCGAAGAATGTTAAAGAACTGCGGAATCTCATCAAGGCTTAAGCGACGAATCCACTCGAGTGATGCGGGAATCCGGTCTGCATCCGGGAGAAGTTTTCCCTCAGCATCCGTTTCGTTCGTCATCGTGCGGAATTTGTAGATTTTGAACAACTCCCCCTTGTAACCCGGGCGGACTTGATTGAAGAAAATCGGACGACCGAGCTTCGTATAGATGACTAAGGCGACGAGGGCGTAGACGGGAATCAGGATCAAGATAGCGATAAGACTAACCGTGAAGTCGAATGTGCGTTTCATGATGACGTCCTCCTTTTACATGGCTGAAAAGAGATCAAGTTGTCGTTTGATGACGTCGGCTTCGTTGAAATGTTTCATGGCACGGTCAAATCCGTTCCGTCCCATCTCGTTGGCACGGTCAGGATGTTCGACGAGTGTGTTCATCCGTTTGGCAAGCTTCGTGATATCGCGGACTTCGATGAGATAGCCTGTCTTCCCCTCGACGACTTCCTCACGACAGCCGCGGATGTTTGTCGCGATGACTGGTTTTGCGCTCGCCATCGCTTCGATGATTGATCGTGGTACGCCTTCGCGATGTGACGGTAAGACGAAGGCATCGACTTGTTGGAACAAATTCGGTACGTCTTCGACGAATCCAAGGTAGTCGACGTTTGGAATCTCGCGGATCCGCCGTAAGAATAAGTGTTTCGTCGTCTGATCGCGCTCGCTTGCCATCATCTCACCGGCAATGACGAGACGGGCTTCCGGGTGACGATAGACGACATCCTCGAATGCATCGAGCAGTTCGAGAATTCCTTTCTCTTCGACGATCCGACCGATGAATAAGAACGTAAACGGCGCTCCGGCTTCACGTGGTCGTGGGTAGAAGCGGGTCAAGTCGATGCCATTTCCGAGATGCATCAGCCGGGTATTCGCTTTAAAGCGTTTGCGCTGGGCGAGTTGATAATCTTCCTCGCTTTGAAGGAGCAGATAATCGGTCGCGAGACGTGCCAACCACTTTTCGACTGAATACGTTAGCTGATACGTCATCCGCCCCATCTTCTCGTGAAAGTAAAAACCGTGTGCCGTATAGACGATATGCTTCGTCCCGGCACGTTTGGCGGCGACCCGTCCAAGGGCAGCGGCGACTGGTGTGTGGACATGGACGGCGTCGTAACCATCCTCTTTCAAGATTCGCGTGATTTCACGGATCGTCCGCCAGTTACTCGTCCAGTCGATTCGCCGCTCGATCGGAATGTCATGCATCCGGAATCCCTTTGCTGCCAGTTTCACCGAGGCACCCGTGTCGGCACAGGCGATGCCGACGTCGTGCCCCGCATTTTGTAAAGCGAGTAAGAGCGGCTGCAACATCGTCTCTGCCGTCGTATCGAGAGCACAGACTTGAAGGATTTTTAGAGGCGCCATACGTGGACCCCCTCCGGTTGTTCTGCTCGTGGCAACATGCCTTTGATGTCGACGACGATGCCGCGACCGACCTTCAGTAAGTGTTGTGCCAGATTCCAACCACCTTCAACGTATTCTTCGTGTGAGACGGCGAAGATGACGACGTCGGCTGGTTTGAGTTCACTCATCTCGAGTAAGTCGATCCCGTACTCACGTTTTGCCTCACTCTTTTCGACGAGTCGGTCCGTCACTTGGACGTCGATTCCGAACTCTTCGATTTCATGAACGAGGTTCGCAACTTTCGAGTTGCGGATGTCGCTGACGTTTTCTTTGAACGATAATCCAAGAATGGTGACCCGGGCGCCGAGCACCGGCATGTTCTGTTTGATCAGGTTCTTGACGAGCGCTGTGGCGATGAAACGCCCCATCGTATCGTTGATCCGGCGACCGGCAAGGATGACTTCCGGATGGTAGCCGAGTGACTCCGCCTTCATCGTCAGATAGAACGGATCGACACCGATACAGTGACCGCCGACGAGACCCGGACGGAACGGGAGGAAGTTCCATTTCGTACCGGCTGCTTCGAGGACTTCGAGCGTATCGATGTTCATCCGGTCGAAGATGATTGCGAGTTCGTTCATCAAGGCGATGTTGAGGTCGCGTTGTGTGTTTTCGATGATTTTTGCTGCTTCCGCGACCTTGATCGATGAGGCACGGTGGACACCGGCTTCGACGACGGCTTCATAAACTTCCGCGACGATATCCAGTGTTTGTTCATCTTGGGCGGAGACGATTTTTTTAATCGTCTTGAACGTGTGCTCATGGTCACCCGGGTTGATTCTCTCCGGTGAGTAGCCGACGAAGAAGTCGACACCAGCGCATAAGCCGGACGCTTCTTCAAGGACCGGGATACAATCTTCTTCCGTAGCTCCAGGGTAGACGGTCGACTCGTAGACGACGATGTCGCCTTTATTGAGCTGGCGACCCACGAGGTGCGACGCCCGTAAGAGTGGTGTCAGGTCCGGCTGGTTCTGTGCATTGATTGGTGTCGGAACGGCGATGATGATGAAGTCGCTCGCCTGCAGTGCCGATGGCTCTGAGACATAATCAACGGTCGCGTTCTTTAACGTGAAGGGACTCAGTTCGAGTGTCGCGTCAATCCCTTCTTGGAGTTCTTGAACGCGTTGTTCCTTGATGTCAAAGCCGACGACGTCTGTTTTTTCGCCAAAGGCGACGGCGACGGGAAGTCCGACGTAGCCGAGTCCGACGACGGCAATCGAACGGTTGGCAATGGGAAGTGCACCCGTATGGGCTGCTGTCGTATCTACGATGTGTTTGACTGCCTTGTTCATGTTGGGTTCCTCCTATTTCATCGACTGTTTGACGATCAACGTTTTTCCGTTCGGTTCTTGTTTGACGTGTTCGACGGGTTCAAGGACGATTTTCATCTCGGAGCCGAGTAACTTGCGCATCTCGTTCAAGAGAATCTGTTCGTGCTTCGGTTGGAAACGTTTCGCATCCGGAATATAGCGGAGTGTCACGTGATTGAGCGCATGCTGCTCGACTTGGAGCTGTAAGACTGAGTTCGGCAGTTCCCGGGCAATCGTCGTGATGTCTCCTTCGAAGACTTTGCCGCGCTTCTCACTGACGATGTAGCTCGTTCCCCGTCCGTCGATCGAAGCGATGACAGGACCATTCAAACCGCAATTGCATGTCTCGTCACTGAGTGTCATCCGGTCACCGATCCGGTAACGAATCAGCGGTGTGCCGCGTGTCGTAAAACAGGTGACGACGACTTCTCCGTCCTCTCCATACGGTTCGATGATGCCAGTTTCGTGGTGTAGATGCAGTTTATGATGGCGACACTCTGAGATGATTGGTGCCCCTTCCGAGGAACCGTATTGATCAAAGACCGGGACGCCGAACGCTTCCTCAAGGATGGAGCGCATCTCCTCCGTCACCGTTTCTGATGTCGGGAAGATGGCAATCAGCGGGATATCCAGTTGAATGTGGTGCTTCAGCATATAACGGGCGATTTCGACCATCGCCGTCGGTGTTCCGTCGAGTGCGCGTGGTTGAAAACGATTCAGCTCCTCGATATAAGCTGGGAAGTTCTCTTCCTTCATGTGAAAGATCGAGACGAGCAACTGATTGAGTGGCCGGTTCATCCGCCAGAAGATCGGTTTCGTTTGATCGACGGCTGTCAGCGTTCGACCGGTGAAGCTTGCCCGGCGCATTCCGGCCTTGAAACCGTGGAGTTCCTTGAAGTAATCAAGATGGGCCATCCGTTCCTGGACATCCTCGCGCATGAACGCGACTTGGAGCGACTTTCCGCTCGTTCCTCCTGTCCGTCCGCGGACCGGCGCATCGACACGGGACATGAACGCATCATTGTTTTGGCGAAGCGTCTCTTTTTCAAGGATCGGAATCGTCTTCAGCTGCTCGAGTGACGTAAACGGTAACTGGATGTCATGTTCGTGAAAGAGTTGTCTGTAATACGGTGTATGCGCCACAACAAACGCGAGAAAGGCATTCAGACGTTCGAGTTGTTCCGCTTGATAATCCCGCGTCCGGTCCTTCATCCGGAGCTCCTTCATCTTTTGCTCATAGAAGTGACCGTAGCGTTCTTGCATCAACTTCCGACCGTATAACGAGGTCAGCCAATTTTGGATGAAAATTGGAGAGCGATAGTAGATATTCTCTTTAAGCGCCATCTTGGATTTCCTCCTTCATCAAGTAATGGCTCTCGTACCAGTCGATGAATGCATGGACACCAGCTTCGACCGTCGTCTGTGGTCGGTAGCCGATTGTCTCGAATAGTGAAGAGACATCGGCGAAACTTTCCGGGACGTCACCCGGCTGTAACGGCATCCCGTTCTTGATCGCCGTCTTACCGAGGCGTCGTTCAATCAAGGCGACGAATTCACTTAAGCGAATCGGGCTATGACTACCGATGTTGTAGACGCGATACGGGACGTTGCTACGATCCGGTAAGGGATTTGACGCGTCAAACGTCGCGTCGACTTCCGGTTCAGTCTGGAACAAACGATAGATGCTTTCGATGATATCGTCGACGTAGGTGAAGTCTCGTCCCATCTCGCCGTAGTTGTAGAGATCAATTGGTTCGCCCTTCGCAATTCCCTCCGTGAACTTGAACAGTGCCATATCCGGGCGCCCCCATGGACCGTAGACGCTAAAGAAGCGAAGCCCTGTCGTCTTGATGCCGTAAAGGCTGCTATACGTGTGCGCCATCAGTTCGTTCGCTTTCTTTGAAGCGGCATAAAGACTTAGCGGATGATCGACGGCATCCGTCGTCGCAAACGGCATCTTCGTATTCGATCCGTAGACGGAACTCGATGAAGCGTAGATCAACTGCTCGACGGGATGATGGCGACACGCTTCTAGAATCGAGAGAAAACCGACGATGTTTGATGTCATGTAGACGTCTGGTCGGTCGATGCTGTAGCGTACGCCTGCCTGTGCTGCCAAGTGGAGAACGAGATCAATTGATTCCTGTTCAAAGATTCGCGCGACGGCTCCCGTCTCTTCGAGTGAGACCCGGTAAAACGTGTAGTTCGTGCCGAGTTCAGCAAGTCGGGCTTCTTTTAACGTCGGGTCGTAATAGTCGTTTACTTCATCGAGTCCGATGACCCGGTAACCCTCCCGGATGAAACGACGTGCGGCATGAAATCCAATGAAGCCAGCGATACCAGTGATTAAGATCGTTTTATTCGGCACGGTGTTCGACCTCCTCGAAGTAGTGGCGCGCTTGCAGGCGCATGTAGTGAACGGATGTATAGACGATGAGTAACATCGGGAACAACTTATACCGGTGTCGGATGGCCGTTCCGACGTTGCCGGTTCCAAGACCAAAGATCAACGCGTTGAGTGCAAAAAGAAGGAAAAAGAAGAAGAGGACGCTGCCGAACGGATGCTGACGAATCAGTTTGAACGACCGAATGATGGCAAAACAACCGATGAAGTAGAAGATGGCGTCGAGGAAGAAAATCAGGATGTTCATGACACTCGACCACTGCCACGGGAATGGTGAGAACAGGAAGTAGATCATCCGGATCGGTGAGTAGAGAATCATGTCGCCTGGACCTGTCACCGCCAATCCATTCAAGTAAGCGGAGCCGCCACGATCGTAACTCATCCCGCTGAACAGCTGTCCGTTTTCCGAGACGTGGGTGAACTTCGCGAACAAGACGTTCTGGAAGCTGTAGACGATGAAGCCGACGACGAGTACTTGGAAGATCAGTCGCTGTACCTTCGTCGGTTCAAAGTCCATGCGTCGTGTCTCATGGCTATAAAACGAGAAGTAGACGAGTAAGACGACGATTCCGACGGCAAGACCGGAGTGGAACATCGTACTGACGAAGTAGCCGAGATATGCGAGAATCATGTACCTGCCGGACTTCTCTTCCGTCCAACGCACCATGTAATAAAGCGTGTAGACGATTCCAAGGGCGACGATCTGATCCCGTAAGAGAATCGGTGAGAGCAACAATCCTTGCGGGAAGAACGCGAAGATGAGTGTTGCACCGAAGACGTATCGTTCCGGTAAACGTAATCGCTGTAACGTCTTTGCTAGAATGACGACGGCGACGACGCCAAGGATGACGTTGAAGAACTGAGCTAGGATCCGTTCCGGTCCGAACATCAGATAGAAGATTCCGAGAAACTTGGAATAGGTGCCGCGGACGACATCATTGAAGGTCGACGGGTCGGTGAAGATTTGGACACCTTCGAGATGAAAGGCTTCCGTATCGTCCCCACTGTGCGGCGGTAAGCGGAACAGTTCGAGATCGATGAACATCAAAACCAATCGGACGAAGAAAGCGGTGATGAAGATGAGATAGAGCGGCGTCGTCTCGGCTTGGCGGAGTAGGTAATAGAGAAACAACACCGAGTTGATGAGCAGCAAGGCGGTCACGTACGTGTCCGGGAAGAGCGACCGGGCGAATTGACAAACGAGCGCTTCGATGACGATGAGTAAGAGAATTGGTCGCATCTTCTTCCCTCCTTAACTGCTTTGTTCGACGACGAGGGCGACGTTTCGTGGATACAAGGAGCGATAGAGCGCGGGTAACAGTAGGACGATTTGAGTGACCGCGCAAAGTGTGTATGCAATCGTCGCCCCGTATAGTCCGTACAACGGAATCAAAAGGCTACAAGCGACGAGATTGACGACGACACTGCCGAAGATCGAGAGTGTTTGGATTCGAAACTGCTGGAAGCCGGTCAGTAGTGCTTGAATGACGGTCGAATTATAGAAGAACAACGACGCGACCATCATCAAGACGAAAATCAGATGATATTTGACGAACGACGCATTGTAGAAAATCGTCAAACTCCACTTTCCGAAGAAGATTGCTCCAAGAATCAGGAGGATCCCGACGACGTTCGTCATCAGTAACATCGACCGTGTCAGCTTGCGCAGTTCCGGTAAACTTTGGCGTTCTCCAGTCTCTGACGAGAAGTTCGGCAATAAGACAGCAATCAAGGAGTGGATGAACAGACTACCGAGTACGAGTAGATAGGCAATACTTGCATAATATCCGAGCTCTTCGGTTCCGATCGCATGTCCAACGAATAACCGTGGGATGTTCGCGTTCAAGGCGATCAGTAGAGCGACGAACCCGAGTGGCATCGCTTTAAGGAACAACTCCTTACCGGATCGATATCGTAAGTCGAGCGCTTGATTGTCAAAACCACGACCGACCCGGCGAATCGTCGGGAGATCGTAGACGAGTAACATGATCAAGTTACCAGTGATCAAGGCGATGACGAATCCCTGGATCGAATGGGTCGTAAAGAGGACGAGTGCTGCGCCTGAGACATTCAGGAGACTGCGAAAAATCTTCGAGATGGCGACTTCCTTGAAGGCAGTGTGTCCCTGTAAGAAGCCGTATCCGAGATCAGCGAACGACTCCATGTATTTATTGAGATAGACGAGTAACGTCAGTAGTAAGATGTTCGCTTCACCGAAGAAATAATAGACACCAAGGAGGACGAACACACCTGCCGAGAGGAGCGAAAAACGGGTCTTGATGAAGAGCCAGAAGTTCGTCAGTCCAGCCCGTTCTGCCGTCAGGATCGTACTGGCATTCAGCCAACAGAACATGACGATTGGTGCGGTGATGGCAAGGGCGTAATTGAAGTAGCCGATATTGAGCGGCGTACTCCATTTGATCAGGAGCGTCAAAATCATCCATTGATGCAATGAATATGCTGTATCCGCAATGAAGATGAGATTGAAGCGAGACAGCCGGACCGTTTTCATCGTTCTCCCCCCTCTCTATTTACGAGCGATCCGCATCGTCGGCGCGACTGGGTCGGCATCAGTCTCGTTCGTCACTTCTAATAAATACTGGCGAAGTGTCTCGTCCCGATCGAGCGCTTGGGCGATCTCACGCAAGTACGGATCGACGGAGCCGAACGGGCGTGTCTTTCCGACGAGGATCTTATCGAAGACGAGTTCGTCATGCACCTCATCACGAGCGAGCAGTTCCTCGTAAAGTTTCTCCCCTTTTCGAATCCCGCTATAGACGATCGGGATCTGTTCTTCCGTAAATCCACTCAAGTGAATCAAGTTTTTCGCAAGTGTCGTGATGTGGACCGGTTCACCCATATCAAGGACGAACACTTCGCCACCTTTTGCGAGGACACTCGCTTGAATGACGAGACGACTCGCTTCCGGAATCGTCATGAAGTAACGTGTCATCCGGGGATCGGTGATCGTGATCGGTCCACCTTTCGCGATTTGTTCCTTGAAAAGTGGGATGACGGAACCGCGGCTTCCGAGGACGTTGCCGAACCGGACGACGGCGAACGTCGTTTCGCTATTTCTTGCCATCTGCTGGATGACCATCTCAGCGATTCGTTTTGTCGCCCCCATCACGCTCGTCGGGTTGACTGCCTTATCGGTCGAGATCATGACGAAGCGTTTGACTCCAGCCGCTTCTGCTGCTCGGGCGACGTTACGTGTTCCGTAGATATTATTCTTGACGGCTTCGCTCGGATTATCCTCCATCAGCGGAACGTGCTTATGGGCTGCCGCATGATAGACGAGGTCCGGTTCGAAGCGTCGCATGACTTCAAACATCCGGTCACTGTCCTGTACATCGGCAATGACAGATTCGAACTGGATATCCTGGCTGAGACACTCGAGTTCCCGGCGAATCAGGTAGATACTGTTTTCACCGTGTCCAAGAAGAACAAGTCGTTCAGGACGAAAACGAATCAGTTGCCGGCAAATCTCGGAACCGATTGATCCACCGGCACCGGTGACGAGGACCGTCGCTCCATGCACGCTTCGTTCGATTTCCGTGATATCAAGCTCGACTGGTTCCCGTCCGAGTAAATCAGCGATTGAGACTTCACGGATTTGTTGAATCGAAACCTTACCGGAAGCGAGTTCGACAAGCATCGGTAACGTATGCGCCTCGACTTGCGTCTGTTTAATTCGATTCAACAGTTCGATTCGTCGCGGATACGATAAGGACGGGATCGCGAGGACGACCGCTTCAATCTTTTGTTCCTCGATGATGCATTCAAGTTGCTCGATCGCTCCGATGACAGGAACACCGTGAATTCGCATCCCGCGTAGTTCAAGCGAGTCATCGAGTAATCCGACGACGTTTAAGATATGCGATTTCTTTTGTTTCAGTTCTTTCGTGATCATCTGTCCGGAAGCTCCGGCACCGATGATTAGCGTCCGTTTGCCTAGCGTCTTATGCTCCGGAACGAGTCTGAGACTACGGCCACGAATCAACAACCGGACGAATAAGATACCGTTCAAGACAAGTCCCGTCTGCAAGAAGATTGCCCGTTCGACCGCGAAGTCGAACAACGCGTATTCAAGACCAAGTAAAACGAAACTACTGGCAAGGACGACGACGAGGAGAACGGCGAGATCGCGTAAACTCGCATAGCGCCAGATGATTTGATAGAAACGCATCCAATGCGCGACGAAGGTGAGGGCAATCCACTGGATGAGGGCGATTTCGAGCGCATCCTGTAACTCGAAATTGACGGTGAGATGGAGCGGATTAAAGAAGTAGAACGTTACTACGGTTGCGAGTGCGATGACTCCGGCGTCGATTAGGCGAAGGAGTCCAATCTTCAACTGCCGACGATACGGGGTAAGCGGGGAATGCTGCATGATGGTGTCTCCTCTCCTCTCTCATGAGTGCGTCCGGGGAATGGCTTTCGGATAACTGTCGGTCGCTTCACGTGTCACTTCTTTTTTGCTTAACGAGCGCGAATAGACGATCAGGAGTCCGAGCATTAAACCAAGGACACCACCGATTCCCGTGTTCATCAAAATGTTCGGGGATACGGGCTTCGTTGGAATTCGGGCACTGGAGAAGACTTCCGTCTTACTCGTGTTAATCAGTTGCGGGAGATAATCCTGGAAGACTTCCGTCATCGTATTTGCCTGGATGGCTGCCTGCTCCGCTGAACGATCCGTGATGGATAAGGCGATGACCTGTGAATCGAGATTGCTCGAGACCGTCAGACGATCCGTCAAATCGAATAATCGCTTGTCGGTGACGTTCATCTTTTGGGCGACCTGATCGACGACTTCTGGGCTTCGCAAGATATCTTGATAGGTACTGACGAGTGTCGGCGTCGATGTCGCCTCTGCGTTTGCTTGAGGAACGACGAGAATGTAGGCCGTCGCTTCATATGTCTTCGGAATGACATACGTGCTGAGTGCATATCCGGCACCTGCGAAGAGAATCATGAAGAGTGCCAGTAGCCACCAGCCGCGTCGGAGTGTCGTCAGATGATCTCCGAAGGTTTTTCTTTGATGCATCGAGCTCACTGTTGTTCACCTCTTTCTAGCTTGACCGAATGGATGGACATTGGTTATGTCTACACCTTATTTCCAATCGAATTCCAAAACAATTAGAGCTTGGTGAAAATGATTATATTTTTTTCGGTAGCTATCTCGCTTGCGTGACGCAAGTTCACAGCAGGAATTCATGTCACAAAAAAAAACGCGATTCACGAAAAAATGATTGCGTTTTTTTTAATATTTTTTCATTGGTCTGCATGATTTTTTAAAAGATGAGGGTAAATACAAATTTGACGATTAAAAAGTATTCAAATCGGTAATAAGTCCTATATGAAGGGTGGATAGTCTTTAGAAATCATGTTAAAATCAGCCAATATACCCATATCGTTTGCCTTATCCATCCTAGTCATTTGGATCATGCTCGATGCTTGGATTCGTCCTCTATCCTTTACGGACGAAGTGTTACCGAAACAGTGGTCACTTTGGTTGCTTCCTGCCTACATCGTTCTGTTCAGCGTCTGTTGGTTCATTTTACGACCGTTCTATCGCGTCAATCGCGCAACTGGACATCAAATCGGATTTATTTTTCTGATTTATCTGACATTTCATATCGTATTTTTCTTTTTTAACGCGAATACGGATCGTGTCCTTGCTTCGCTTTACCTCATTTCGACTTGGCTTTTCGTCGGCATCGTCTCTTCGCTCTCCCGTGCATCGATCGACCAATGGCATCGTCTTCTGTATTACTTCCTTTACGGACAAGCTGTCTTTCTCGCTTCCTACGCACTTATCGTCTCGTTTGGCACAACGTATGTTCCGGTCGAAAACCTACAATGGCTTCGGATCGGTCCTTTGTCGTTTCCTCAGCTGTATGTCGGAGAGCAAGGTTCATTCCTTCGCCTCGCTGGACTGACGAACAATCCGAATACGTTCGCAGCGTGGCTCGTTCCGGGAGGACTGCTTGCTTGGTTCTATCTACTGCGACAGTTTCCACGTTGGCAAAGTCTTCTGCACGCTGTTTTCTTACTGCTGATCGTCATTGCCTTGCTAAGGAGCGGTTCGCAGACAGGAATCTACTCCTTCGTCCTCTTGGCACTCTTGACGAGTATTCGAATGGTTCCGGGAACGAGACGCCGGATGCAGGTCGCTGCCTGTTATGTGACAGGAAGCCTGATCTTATGTGCCGTCTTCGCATTTCAAGGTCTGCTTCCCCGTTTGCTTAGTCTTAACGGACGATTTACGCTTTGGCAAGCAGGGTGGCACGCTTCCGCTGACGCACTCTGGTTCGGTCACGGGATTGGAAGTGCCCCGCGTGGACTGCAGGAACAACTCGGTGAACGGATTCTTTATACATTTCATAGTACACCGATCACGTTTCTCTACGAATTCGGTCTCATTGGTTGTCTGCTGTATGGTGCAGTCTTTCTGTATCTGTTTTATCGACTGTTTCGCATTCAGACGACGGATCTCGCTTTCCTCGCGCTCTTGCTAGCCAGCTGGCTCGGGTTACTCCAATTCACGGAAAGTGTTCTCGTCAGACCGAGTGGATTTTATTTCATTTGGCTCAGCCTTCTCGCTTATGCGTCGCTTCGTCGACCTCCACCTCACGACAGTACCCACACCTAGACGCACTTACACGAAAGGGGTATGACATCATGAAGAAATGGACAGAACAACAAGTCATCGATAGCCTGATCGAAGCTAGTATCGAATATCCCTCTCTCGACGCAAAGACATATGCGCGCTGGTCGGTCGGAAAAGACATTCCATCGATCACGACGATCATCAATGTATTCGGCTCTTGGCGTGAAGCACTCCAAGCCGCTGGTCTCTCATCGATCCGTCCATATTTTTCAGATGAAGAGATTCTTGCTTTCATCAAGGAAGCATCGACACGTTTACATCCTTTCCATAGTAATAGCTACCGGGAGTGGGCAAAGGCCAAACACGGTCCATCCTTGACGCTGATCAACTTACGTTTCGGCTCTTGGTCACGTGCGCTTGAAGAAGCACAGATCGAGATGACACGCTCCATCTCGATGACGGAAGAACGAATCATCACTGCTTTACTTGAAGCTTCCGATGTCCTTCCGCGTTTGACAACACAGACGTATGCGATTTGGGCACAGGAAAATGGACATCCGACAGTCGCGACGATTGCCCGTAAATATGGTTCGTGGGCAGATGCTCTCGCTTGCCTTGACATCGCTCCACCTCGCCGGAAATGGGTCGAAGAAGACGTCCTTGAAGCACTGCGACAGGCACAAGAAGAATTACCTTCTCTCAGCATCATCCATTATCGGAAATGGGCAGAAGGTCGCTCGGTTCCGAGCACCTCGACGATCAACGCCCTCTTCGGCAACTGGACCTCCGCCGTGCAATGCCTCAAGCGTGCACGCGTTTCTCTTTCCTAATCCTTCTCTTCCATAAAAAGGAGTGACCCGGTACGTTACCGGATCACTCCTTTTTCGTGCGTATCATGATTTTTCGATCTGCTCAAGTAGAGATGCCGGCAATAGTGTCACCGTATCGTGCTTCAACAAATAGATGTCTTCCGTATACGCCCCGATTCGTCGAGGATTGCGTTGCCCGTGGAGATTGTTTCGGATCGCTTTCGGAAAATTGACACCACACTCATAGGCATGAAGATACCCCCCACCAAATCGTGGATTGATTTCTGATAAATAGAGCGTTCCGTCCACATCAAACAGATCAAAATCTAGTGGCCCGACGAGACGAGTTCCCGCTAAGATCTGCTCAATCAATTCAAAGACGTCGTCGCGTTTGACGGAGCGACTCTTATCCGTTTCTCCTGCGCGCATGACGAGTTTCTCCTTAATGAAGATATCCGTCACTTCATGCGTCAGCCAATCGACATACACATCAACGCCAAGCTCTTGTCCTCTTAAGTATTCCTGAATCAATAAATTCGGATGGACAGCGAACAATCCTTCGACGACCTGAAGGGAGGAGACAACCTGGACATGAAGACTAGCACTGCCGTTACGTGGTTTTACGAAGACTGGAAATGCGATTTCCCCTTGCGCAAGCGCATTTTTGAATGCGTCGAGCGTCGCATATGTCCGTGCATGGGCAATCCCTTCCGTAACACAATACGTATACATAGCGTATTTATCAAAGCATAACTGGCACGCATCCATTGGGGAGACAAGAACCGTGACACCGATCGCTTCAAATCGTTCCGTTGCCGCTGCGAGCAACTCCAGTTCGGGATCGATCAATGACAACAGCGCCGTTACGCCTTCCCGCTGACACAACTCTAGTAGGTGATCGATATACCCCGGTGCGTCGATGCGCGGGACAAGATGATGACGTTCCGTCATATAAAGACCCGGTGCGAGTGGATTACAATCCGCAGTACTGACGTGACCGTCCGACATCTCACGAACGAAGTACTCGACCAGTTTCGTCCGGCGACCGACGCTTGTCATCAACAAATGGGCAGTCTTCATAGGGCCATCTCCTTCGTTAAAAGTGATGCCTTTTCTTTTCGTGCCAGAAAGAAAGACTTCCTGCTTGGCGCTGTACTTTTTTCCTACGAACGAGCAGATAACATCCGATTCCGATCAATGCTCCGGTTCCATCGAGTAGCACATCTTGGACAAGACCAGTCCGGTCACCCGTTAAAATTTGATGAAACTCATCAAACACAGCGATGGTGATTGCTAATGAGTAAGCGAACAAGACGGCAAGACCCGGTGTCAAACGACGACGCGTCAAATCAATCAAGCCGATACCTAATACGAGAAACGTCGAGACGTGGGCTGCTTTACGAATGAAAAATTCAATGAATCCACTGCGTCCGAGCGCCGCTACACTGACTTCTCCATGATACGAGAAGGAGATGAATCGTAGATGATCGACGAATCCTAATGGGATATAGCGAGATAGATCAGGTTTGATCGATTGTGCCTGATAGGGCATCGAACTTGAGATGAAGAGGATCAATAGGACGGTAAAGACGACATAGCCGGACCAGGTGATTTTTTTCATGAAGACACTCCCTTATTTGATATCACTTTAGAATAGCATGGACAGAAACGATAGGCGATTTTCTCCAAAAATCAATTTCTATTTTAACCCATTTCATTTTTTTAGTTTCCTTGAAAAACGATATTTTACATTTACCAGGTTTCTTTTATACTGAAAGTGGTTAATTAGTACTATAAAGAATGAGCTGAAGAATAGGAGTGGAGTGCCATGAATCGTGCACTAGGTAAAAAAATCATGCAATTGCGCAAACAACACAAGTATACTCAAAAATTTTTAGGTGAACGGTGTGGTGAATCAGCAACGGACATTTCCGCTTACGAACGTGGTCAGCGCATTCCCTCTGCTCAAGTTTTGGAACGATTGGCTCTTGCTTTAGACACGACGATCATTGATCTCATCGATCCGAAGTATGTTCAGCATCCTTCATTGAGTGAATTCATGCACCAAGCGCTTGAACCATCGCAACCGCTTGATCTAAAGCTCATTCTTGAAGATTTACTGGTTCATCTCAGTCTATCGAAGGAAATCTATTTTGATGGTCGACTCGTCTCATCGTCTGTCCGAGATGAGATGGCAACGTCCATTGATCAAGCATTAAAGCGGGGTCTTTCTTCTATCGAAGCGTAAAAAAAGAGATCAAAATCAGCTGATTTTGATCTCTTTTGTTATTCTGTTTGGACGATATGATCGATGTATAATTGATTGTCGTCATATGTTGCTTCTAATAACTGACGAAAAAACGTATTTTCGCTTGTTTTCTCGGATACGAATACACGTGCGTAATGCTTATGCGCCTGCTCGAGTACAGTGAATTTCAAAGTACGGGCAGGTGAAGCGAAAAACAATTGACGACCGGGATAACCAAAGGCGTCCGTCGCTTTCGATTCTTCTAAGAAATGAAAAGGTTCGTCTGGAAACAAGGTCTCAATGAACGATAGACAACTTTGTTGAAAGGTACTTCCGCTCTGATTTTCCATGATACATCCGGCTCCTCTTTCTTATGATGTACTTTGAATCATGCAAAGGAAACTACTGTATCTCATTACCCGGTCTTTAGACCTATTCAAACCAATATATTACATATATTTTTTATTTTATTATTACATTATATTTTGCACTTATTGTTTTTCGAACTCTAATACCATCATTGATTTTCCTTCATATAGAAATTGTCCATGATAACGCGATAAGGTTGCAAATTCAAACAGCGTTTTTGGTTCGTATAGATATTCGACCGCATAACTGACTTTTTCCTCTTGTCCGGATTTGAGATAAGCGTTGAACAAGAGACGTTCCCCATCGATGTGATAGCCATAGAAAAGTAATGTCTTTTGAAAGCGTCGTGTCGCAATCGGATGGACAATTGATTTCAGATGATCGATGTGATGCAAGGACACGAGCAAGCGTCCACCCTGTCGTAGCAACTGACGGATGTTTCGGAAGAACAACAGTAGTTCTCCGCGTGTATAACGTAAAATCGTCGTTCCCGGTAAGATGATTCGATCAAAATACTCAGGTCCGACGACGTCCGTCACGTCATGACTCCAGCCGTAGATCTTATGACGATAGCGCTCCGCGATCTGTTTCGTCCGCGCAGCTTCTGGTTCGATCAAATAAAGATCATATCCTTCGTCCGACAAAAGATTAAACAGAGATAGATCAAACGTTCCGTAAAATAGGATCCGCTCTCCTTTTTGTAGATAACGTCGATAGAGCATCAACTCATCGACTTCATTTAACTGTTGTGCTTCTTGGTACAATCGACCAATTCGTTCATCTGCCTGTACATGATCGAGCACTTGGACACGGGAGTAGCTACCTTTACGCAAAAACGGACCAAATAAGACCTCACCCATGATACATCAACTCCTTGTAATGCTGAATCGCTTCCGCATAATCTGCGCCGAGTCGCTCTGGCAACACGTCGAATTGTTCCTTTTGATCCGCTTCTAAAATCCAGAGGAACGCTTCGTTCGTCTCGAACAGACGTAACGTCGTTCGATCGAACGCAAAACACCCTTCCTCATTTTGAATGCCGATCAATGTTAACGGTCCAATCCGTCCAGACGTCCGGGGTAATTCAAGATCCGAGTAAGGGGTGATGAAACGGCTCGTCCCTTGAAACGACCCTGCCAGTTGATACAACAACGGAAACAACTCCAGTTCCGTTTGCGACGCGAGCGCCTCTGGTTGCGGTTGCTGTTCTCGAAGACATTCAATATCGCTTGAAATATCCGCACTCAACTGAATCGTTTTTTGTCGATCAGCGTAAATCCCGTCCGCAAAAAAGAACAGGCGATGCGAGACGCGTAATCCGCTTAATGTCGCATAATCGAGAATCCCCATCGATTGTTCGTTTTGAATGCGCCCCGTTTGCTGCCAGTCTTGTAACCGCTCGGCAAGTGCGTCGCGAGATAAGACTGTCAGCTGTGACGCAAGTGACGGAGATAAACGATCTGAGAACGTCAACAAAATCGGGGTCCGGCTCATCAGTTCGATGATCGGCAGATCGTGCCGCATCGGATGGTCAAAATAGATGACACTATTGATCGTCATCATTTGAAAACTGTCTACTGGAATCCGGTCCAACAATGAGCTGTCCTCGATGTAGACATGACGCAGCGGTTGTGGATGGTGCGGCACGGATGCGGGATAGACACCCGTCATCAACGAAAGGAGAGCATGATGAACAGCCGGAACGGATGCCGAAACCGGTATCTCTTCCTGCGGTAAGAAGAGACCGTTCAGGAAATCCGGTTGACCGAACAGAACCTCCCCGTTCTGCCGGATCAAATGAAATTGGACGTGTAGCATCTCGTGTTGCAAATAGGCAACGAGACGCAACGTACGCTCCCCTTCTCCTTGGAGGACGAAGACGTAGTGCTCATATTCCTGAAAATCCATGTAATCGAGTAAATCATGAAACGTATGCGTATCATAATCAAAGGCATCGATTGAAATACGATGTCTCTCACAAAAAGTCTGCATCGCGGTAGATGGCAAGGAACGTTGTAACCAGCCGTCTTGTTCCGATAAAAGTGATAATCCGATCATGTCCTCTCTCCTTTCTCGTCAAGTGATTGAAAAAAGGGCTTCATTCTCTACGATCCGAATGAAGTCCTTTTTGTGTGTATTAAGCCGATTTAACATTTGCTTTTGGTTTCGTATTAGTCCGGTCCATTTCCCGATGAGCGAGGGGGGCGACGGAGACGGTAGCAGGATTGAGACACCAAGCGCATGAAGTCATGTTACGTCGCGTTTCTTTTAGGATGAGTGTCATGGTTGTACCCCTTTCTGAATCAAGTGTGATGGTCGTTGAAACATTGATACGAAATCAAGTAAATCAGTGGTATCCCGTTCAGTTCGCTTCTATAATAGAAATTGGTACCCTGTACCAGTTCAATCTTCACGAAAGGACGAGGAGCCGATGGATCAATTCATGTCACCGCAAATCGGCTTAGCATTACGCCGACTGCGAAAGAAACATAATCTGACACAAAAAGATTTATCAAACGGAATTTGCAGTCAAGCAGAGATCAGTAAGATCGAGAGTGGTACGCATTCGCCGACAGTCGAATTATTGTACGCTTTATCAAAGCGATTACAAGTTCCATTGTCAGCGTTCTTAGACCCTACAAATCAACAAACGAATTTACGAACGATTGACGAAGAATTACTTTATAAATTTAGAAATCAGGACTTTGAAGGCATTTATAAACAAAGTAAAGTCGCACTATCTAACGCTAATACTTCATTTGAACATTCATTATTATATAAATATTATTTCTTCATTTGCTCGTATCGACTAGGAAAAATCGATTACCGTACATGTATAGTAGAGCTCCAAAATCTATCTAATGAATACTCCACTTCATATTATTCACCAAATATGCTAATTCGAATTAAATCTGCGATTGCGAATCTGTATTCTGAAAATAGAAGTTTTCAATACAGTATCAATGTTTATGAAGAAATATTAAATCTCAACTTTGACAATGATGATTTAATCGTCGATCGAATTAGAATTTCGTATAATTTTTCAAAGATTCTTTTAGAATTTCAAAAACATAATCGAGCACTTACTATAATTGATGAAGCAATTGAAACAAGCTTAAAATTTAAAGACATGTCGTTACTCGGACAATTGTACTCTCAAAGAGCTGCTTGTTTAGATAAATTAGGTGCTCCATCACAAGAAATTATTAGAACTTTTGATAAATCATATTTTTTGTTTGAATTATTAGGAATGAAAGAGTATCAAAAAATTATTAAAACGATGAAAGAAGAATATCTAGCCAAATAGCTGTATCAATGTACGAATTTCAATTAAGCTCGTTTTACTGCGTACTCAAGTGGAATTCCATCAATAGCCACATCTGTTTTTTGTGAATACTCTAAAGGCAATCCTTTGATCGCTACATCGAAAGCTGGAGCATACTCAAGTGGTAATCCTTTGATCGCTAAGTCTGTTCTTTCTGAATACTCGAGTGGCAGTCCTTTAATCGCTAGGTCTGTTCTTTCTGAGTACTCGAGTGGCAATCCTTTAATCGCTAGGTCTGTTCTTTCTGAGTACTCGAGTGGCAATCCTTTAATCGCTACATTAGTTTCAAGCTGACTAGCAACGCCAGCACCAACAGTAACAGACAATGATAAAGCTGCAATCGCTAAACCTAATTTCTTTTTCAAGTTCATTTAAATAACCTCCTATTATTTTTCGTATGGCTTCGTAACAACATCATATAACCTTAGACCCTCTCTGAATATTCGAATACGAATAATTATGGTATTTTACACATTATTTTCACTTTCCATTACTTTTGTCTCGGGTCATATGTCCCGAAAAATACGTTTTTCTTACAAATCATCCATCAATATGTAGAACTTGTGTATGAAAATAGATTTTTCTGAATATTTAACTATTATAAAATTTCGTAACAGACAAAAAGAGAGCTAGTCCAACTCATACGAGTCGAACCAGCTCTCTTTATTTTGATGATTGTCGTAACGCGATGACATAAAATATACCGAGTATGAGAATCACACCTAGTAGTATCGAACTAATTGTTGTCCGAGTCGACGTATCCGGCATCCATATCCCAAGTCCCAAATTGATTGCTGCGATAATTAGGACGAGCCAAACGATCGTACGTGGTCGCATACCGATCTCCTTCCTGGTCTCCTCTGCCGTCCGCTCACCGAATATGCTATGGTGACAGTAACAAAGGAGGTTCTGTTCATGAATAGACTTGCAGTATTTTGTGGTTCTAAAGATGGCGCGCATCCTGTCTTTCGCGAGGCAGCAGGTACGCTTGGTCAAGCGCTCGCTGCTCACGGCATCGGACTCGTATACGGCGGTTCCCGCGTTGGAACGATGGGAGCTGTCGCGGACGCTACGCTTGCGGCTCAAGGTCAAGCGATCGGTGTCCTCCCCCACTTTCTACAAGAGAAGGAGTTAGCACACCCGGGACTGACTGAATTGCATCTCGTCCACTCGATGCACGAGCGGAAAGCGAAGATGTCAGAGCTTGCTGATGGCTTCATTATTCTTCCTGGCGGACCCGGAACGATGGAAGAGTTTTTCGAAGTCTTCACATGGGCTCAACTCGGTCTGCATGAAAAACCGTGTGGTGTACTCAACATTGACGGGTATTATGACCCCTTGATTGCCCTGTTCGACACGATGGAACGTCAAGGATTCTTGATTCCCGAACACCGAGCGATGCTGATCGTCGAATCGGATCCGGATCGTCTCTTGGAACGCTTCGCCACATATGAAGCGCCACGCGTCAAAACGTATATGGATCGCTCACAAACCTGATGAAAACGGAGTCCTCGACTCCGTTTTTTTTGATGAATTCGTATCCTCTTCCGATATTTCTTCTCTCATTTACTAGTTTTCTCCATTTCGTTTCAGGATTCCTACTCTTTAGGCACAAAAAAAAACAGATGCGCAGAGGCATCTGGTAAAACGTTAGAAGAACTTCATGATTGCGTCACTGAGATTCGTCAAAGACGGTGTCTCGTCAATGACCATCAAACTACCTGCCGCAATCGCGAGTAATCCGAGACCCGATAAAATCCAGCCAGGATGTTTTACGTTGACGTCAGCATCGACGTTTTCTTTTCCGGACCGCGCATTCGCTGCTTGTTCCTTCAAGCGATCGCGACGGTACTGGTGTTGTTCCTCTTTTGACCATTTCTTATATTCTGCGAGGAACTTCTTATATTCCGGTAAGACATCCTTCGTCGTCCCGTCGAGTCGAACTTGACCGTATTCGAGCCAGACGACACGCTCACAGAAACTCTTGATTTGTGAGAGCGAGTGACTGACGAAGATGATCGTCTTGCCTTCGTCCTTGAATTCGTTCATCTTATCGATACAACGGTTATAGAAGGTTTGGTCACCGACCGATAATGCTTCATCGACGATCAAGATGTCGGCATCGACATTGACGGCGATTGCGAAACCAAGTCGGGACTTCATCCCACTCGAGTATTTCTTGATTGGCTGATCAATGAAGTCACCGATATCCGCGAAATCGATGATTCCAGGCATCCGACGTTCGATTTCCGCATCGTCCATCCCAAGCAGGAGACATTTCAAGCGAATGTTCTCGCGTCCTGTCAGCACGTTCTTCAATCCTTGGGACACGGCGATGATCGCGACTTCTCCGTTGATCGCGACGTTTCCTTCGTTCGCGTAGATGATTCCTGAAATCAGATTCGAGAGCGTCGATTTACCCGAACCGTTGATTCCGACGAGACCGACGACTTCTCCTTTTCCGATCTCAAGTGAGATATCGCGTAAAGCTGTAAATGTTTTAACGCTCTTGCTTTGATTTTTGAACAAGAGCTTGAATTTTTCTTTCGTAGTCGTGACCATGTCGAAGCGTTTCGTGACATGGTCGAGTTTAATCATAGACATGGCGATTTCCTTCCCTTAAACGAGCTCAGTGAATGATTTACGGAACTTGATGTGCAAGAACGTTCCGGCTGAGAATAAGAGGAGCGTGACACTCCAGAAGTACAGACCCGTTGGCCATTCTTGCCAGACCCAATGTCCGCCGAGCAAGCTCGCCCGGTATCCCTCGACGAGATAGTAGACTGGATTCAAGCGTAGGACACCATGCAAGACGTCCGGGAACCGCTCGATGTTCCAAAGGATCGGTGTCATATAAAAGAGCATCCGCATCATTGATTGCAAGAAGAGCTGGATGTCCTTGACGAGTGTGACGAGTGTCGAAAAACAAAGCGAAAAGGCATAGACGAAAATGTATGTGGCAATCATATAATACGGCAATTGAAGCAGTTTCCACGTGATCGGAATACCGTTTGCAATGATGACGACGATGACGATGGCAAGCATCGCAAAATGTTGATACATCCGTGACAAGATGACATATGATGGAATCGCACTCATCGGGAAACGCATCTTCGTTACCATCGCGAGACGGCTGTTGATCGAATTTGAACCTCGAAGCAAGGCATCGTTGATGAAGAACCAGACGACGATCCCGCAAAGGAGCCAGACGATGAATGGAATGTTTCCATCGACGTCTTTATTTCCGCGCAGACCGACCCCGAAGACGAACCAGTAGATGAAGATTTGGAGACCCGGATTGAGGAGCTCCCATAAAAGGCCAAGGCGCTGCTCTGCATGCGCTGATTTGATTTCATATCGCGCCAACCGGCGAATCAGGGGGAAATTATCGACCTGTTCCCGGATGATACTTCTCATTTCTTTCAGCATAAGTGTAAGTTCCTTCCGATTCATGATACATGTATTTTATTTTCATATTCGTTGATTCCACTCAAAAAAGACGGATGCCGTCCGCGATTGCTCAAACGAACGCTCCCTCCGCGTGAACGGGACCATGCCCGGTCGATTCTGACTCGCCTCCTTCTTCGTTTACTCGTGCATGATAGAAGCAATACTTCCTATATACACTTAATCAATTCTAGCCATCGGGAAAAAGCGTGTCAATGTATTGGACGAACCGACACCAAACTGTAGTTTTTCAGGCACGAAAAAACCGGCGGGTAACCACCGGTCATCTCCTAGTTTGCTTCCTTCATGCGTGATTAAAATGTGGAAATTCGATCGTCGTCGGTGGCGAAGCAAGCCCCCATACGAGGAGGACCGTAATCACACAAATAATGCCGACAAGAACGCCTCCTCGAATCGTATCATTCATCCAGCGTTGCCCCTTTTCATCTGAACTGCTTGTATACTGACATCATACAATATTTAGCAATTTTCGACCACTAAAAAATCGACATTTAATGGAAATGTTTAACGATTGTTCATATTCTTTCGTTTCATTTTTATCCAAGACAAGATATAATGAAAGCGCTATCATTTAAACAAGAAAGCGAACGTTCGGATTTAAATTACATCGAACGAACGACTCCCGTGGGTTGTCATGTTGTCGGACCTAAGAATTTACGTTATTTACAAAAGGTTCATCCCACGAAGCTTTCCAAACCCTTTATAGTAGAAGAAGAGGTCAACGATCGCAGCTCGACCTTGCATTCATACCCCACTCTTGAAGGAGGATTTTTACGTATGTACAAATCAAAACCGCTTTACGCAGCAGCTGTGGCTGTCGCCCTGACGACATCGGCAATCGTGCCGGTTGCTCAAACGACAGTTTCGGCTGCAACACATGTCAAAGTCAAAACGGTCAAACTCAAGTCACTCGTCTTCACGAAAGGTGCTCCGGTCAAACTCCCTGCTACATATAAAGGTGAGAAGATCACATGGAAATCTTACGATCGCCATGTGTTCAACCGTTATCAAACGGTCAAAGGCACATACGGTAAGAAAAAAAATCCGATTGAAGTCAAAATCTACATTCAGAACTACGCAGTGAAGTTCGTCGAGAAGGTCGCGGATCAGACAATCTATGTCGATCAAAAACCAAAATTGCCGAAAACACTAGCTGTTCTTTATGCGACAGGTCGCATCTATGACAAGCCAGTCCGCTGGTCGAAGGTGGATACGAGCGAAGCGGGTGTGAAATATGCGGTCGCAAGTTATACGCGTCTTGGTAAGACGATTACATTAAAAGCAAAAATCACGGTGCTCGACGTCAACACGGATGACTTCTCAATTGGTTTGATGCATACGAACGACACGCATGCTAACCTCGATAAAGCACCGAAACGAGCAACTGTCATCAAAGAACTACGCTCTGCTTACCGTGCAGAAGGTAAACCATCGCTTCTCTTAGATGCAGGTGACGTCTTCTCTGGAACACTCTACTTCAACAAGTTCCTCGGTCAAGCAGATCTTGAACTGATGAACTACATGAAATACGACATGATGACATTCGGTAACCACGAGTTCGATCTTGGGGATACTGACAATAACATCGCCTTGAAAAACTTCGTCACGGCTGCGAAGTTCCCGTTCATCACGGCGAACGTCGATTTCAGCAAAAATAAGTCGTTCAATGGTCTACAAAAGAAAACAATCACTGCAGGACCGGAGCGCGGCAAGATTTATCAAGGCATCATCAAGGAATACAAAGGTCAAAAAATCGGTTTCTTCGGTCTGACGACAGAAGAGACGAAAGATATCGCAAGCCCAGGTACGGTTGCGTTTGCAAACTATATTGCTAGCGCTAAAGCTGCTGTCAAAAAGCTTGAAGATCGTGGCGTCAATAAAATCGTAGCTTTGACACACATCGGTTTTGATGACAACGAAGCAATCGATAACGACCAATTGCTTGCACGTAATGTCGACGGGATTGATGTCATCGTCGGCGGTCACTCGCACACGAAACTTGAAAAACCGGTCGTCGTTGATAAGACGGTCGTTCCAGGCAAAACAGAACCGACAATCATCGCTCAAGCCTACCAATACGGTGATTTCCTCGGAAATCTTGACTTGACGTTCGACTACAAAGGGAAATTGACTGAGTATAACGGTTCATTGATTGATGTTTCTACAGCAAAAGAAGATGTGCGTGCGGCTGAAATCCTTAAGCCATATGCGGATCAAATCGCTGAGTTGAAAAACGAAGAAGTCGGTGCGAATATCGTTAATGCCCTTCCAAACCCACGCGGCGAAATCAGTGTCCGCAACAGTGAAACGGCTCTCGGAAACTTGATCACGGATGGTATGCTCAAAAAAGCGAAAGAATACAATAAGGATACAGTCATCGCGATGCAAAACGGTGGAGGGATCCGTGCTGCCATTGATGCTGGACCATTTACTGTCGGTGAAGTCTTAACGACGCTTCCATTCGGTAACACGCTCGCGACAGCGAAGATGACCGGTGAAGAAATCAAGAATCTTCTTGAAATCAGTGTTGGGGTTGCGCCAAAAGAAAACGGTGGTTTCCTCCATGTCTCTGGTATGAAATTCGAATACGATAGCACAAAAGCGGCCGGTGAACGCGTCACGAAGATGGAAGTGAACAATAACGGCACATTCGAAGTCATCGATCCAGCGAAGACATATGTCATCGCAACGAATGCCTTCACAGCTAAAGGTGGCGATGGTCTCACACCATTCGAGACGGCTTACAAAGCTGGTCGCGTCACGGACCTCGGTCTCTCTGACTGGGAAAACCTACGTGATTTCACGAAATCACTCGGTCAAGTCGACTACAAGATTGAAGGTCGCATCGTCGATACATCAAAACTTCCAAACTAATTCAATACAACAAACAACCGCAGGTCTTCTCGATCCATTCGAGAGAGCCTGCGGTTGTTGTTTTATAACGTTTGCGCTGAATGTTGTTTCAACAGATCAATGATTTCATCGAGTTCATACTCCTGTGCCATCATCAGCGGTGTGAAGCCATCCGCATTTTTGATCGACGGGTCGGCACCGCGCTCGAGCAATAGCTTGACTGTCTGTTTCCCCTCACCCTCGACAGCATGATGAAGCGGCGTGAACTTGTCGGCATCTTGTTGATTGACCTTTTCGCCTCGTTTCAAATACAGATCGACGAGTTCATCGTTATTGCTGAAGACAGCTGTAATGAATGGTCGCTCGCCAAAGTCATTGACGGCATCGACATCACTCCCTGCTTCTAGCAGTTCCTTAAAGATCGATTCAAGCCCCTTACTCGACTTCCGGTAACCGAGATAATGCAGTGCTGTATCCCCATCTGCATCGACTGCCTTCATATCACTTTCCGGAATCAAGCGATGGATATCTTCAAGCTTTCCTTTTTGAATCGCTGCCATCAATTCCGTCTCATTTAAATCCTGATCGTTCGTTTTTGCCGTCGCCGTGTCGTTACTAGCTGCTGTTTGCGTTCCCGCTTCGTTCAGCAAGATCCCTGCCCCTGCACTGACGAAGAACATGACCGTCAGAACACTAAGCGTGATGATGATTCCTTGACTATACCGTAGGAAAGGACGGGGTTGATGGAGCGGTTCACCCGTCAAGCGAAGCCGTTCCAGCATGGAGAGATTGGTCTGTAGCTTCTCATACAATAAGACAGAAAACGTCCGTTGCTGACGCTTCTCCGCTGTATAGGAAACGATATCCGTCGTCGCAAGAAGTGTTGGCCCGAGAATATCCTCAAAGATCGCTTGCCGAGCACACTCGTTGGATACAAGCGGTAGAACCATCTGATAACGAGTCCGTTCGCATGCCCGCGTGTAAGCCGGACGTAAAAATGGAACCCAGCTCCCGATCCAAAGCAACACCTGCTTTTCTTGATGATTTCGTTTAATGCGTGCAAGTTCAAGCAGTAACTGGAATCGCTGTACCTCTGGCAATTCCAAATATGACGTCGGAAGAACGATCAAATACTTTTGAAATAATCCGATCACATGCGGTCGTTTCACATCGTTCTGAAAGTAGATCTCTGGCATCCGCCATAGCTGCAATTGTTCTGTATGTATGCTGATTTGCTCGAATAATTTTGGGAACTGCTCCGCACTCAAACGAACCCCTTCACTTCGAATCCGCGATACTCGTCGCCATTGACGTAACCAAAGTAATAACAACAAAATCACTAGCGCGAACATAGCATAAATACCACTCTCACCTGTTTCAAATACTAAGCCGATGATGCCACCCACTGTCAAAATGGCGACACCTAATAACAAACTAAAATAAGCGGTCTCTTTCCGTGTCACTGCTTTCCTGATCCGTTGTGCGGGATCGATTCGTTCATTCGTCTCCTGCTCCATACGTCATCTCCTTCATCTATCGTTTGATTCATCGTCTTTTTCATCCCTTCTTATCTTAACGGTTATTCCATCAAAGTTCCAAGGGAATCCTTTCCTGACATACCAAAAGAATATTCAGACAAATTATATTTTCAACCACATCTTGATGACGTAACTTTTTTCCTGAATATTCATTATATATGTAATAAAATTTCTAAAATTCTATTTTAGAGCACTTTTTGTTTATTTTTCAGCATTTATACGCAATTCGAACAATAAAGCAACCTGTCATTCGAACCACTAACTTTTTATGAACAGGTGGTACAATAGTCACTCTTTTATATTGCAGAAAAATTTGGAATCCCATATAATAACTAACAGGAAGAAGAATATGGGAGTGAAGAACTTGGGGTTATTTAATCTAATGAAAAAGGACTACACCGTCCAGTATCACGTATTACGCGGAGACGAGATCATCGACACGGATCGATTGAACGTTCGAGCAGGCGATCACACGACAGCACGAAAAAAAGCCGACAACATGTTAAGAAGAGAATACGGACGCACTCAGTACAAAATCGAGTGGGTACAACGGTTCTAATCGCTAAAATACCCCATCGCCTCAATCCTAGGATTGGGACGATGGGGTATTTTCATGCGTGCTGTTGTTCTTGTTCGCGAACGATCCGATCGGCTTTCAAATAAAGACGGACGACAGTGTATAAGACGATTCCGACGAGTGCACCACTACCATCGATCAGTACGTCTCCAACGAGTGGTGTACGTCCGCCCGTCAACAATTGATGAAACTCATCCAACACACCGATCGTCATCGCCGTCGTGAAAGCAAAGAAGGCAGCTGGGAGTGTTGCATATCCTCGACCACGTAAAAAATGAACGAGACTGATCCCAAGAACGAAGAACAGACTGGCATGCATGCCTTTCCGAATGAAGAATTCAAGGAAGGCAGCAGGTCCGAGTGACGCGACGCTGATCGGGACTTCGTAATGGAACGACACGAACGAAAACGCATAGACCCAGTCGAGCGGCATATGTTGCGTCAAAAATGGAATCAGGGATTGTTGCTGATAGGTCATCGAACTGAAAACGAATAAGGAAAGTAAGATGGCTCCTCCTACATAAGCAGCAATGGGTATACGGCGCATCATGCACGCTCCTTTCTCTTTGTACATCCTACCATGGATGTATCGTGAACATACGCCAAAAGACGGACATACACTGCTCTCATTTACTGTGCTTTCCCTCTTTTACAACTCCTACAACAAAAACACCCCATCCATATGGATGAGGTGAAAAGCTTACAACGATGACGTCTTCGGCTCGCGTAAGAGGTGTTTAATATCTTGGAACGTCACGAACGTTCTGTTCTTCGCATCGTATAGTTTATACCGAAGCGATTTCAAACTCGAGAAGAGACCGATTTTCGTCGCCTTCTGAAGCGGTGGCGTCGAGACATGTGCTTTTTCGAGATGATAATTCGGGACACGTGGACTGAGATGGTGGACGTGGTGGAAGCCGATGTTTCCGGTCACCCATTGTAAGACCTTCGGTAGCTCGTAATACGAACTGCCTTCGATTGCTGCCTTGACGTAATCCCATTCGCTCTCATCCTCAAAGTATGAGTCTTCGAACGTATGCTGGACGTAGAATAACCAGATTCCGAGGACACCTGCTGTGAACATCGTCGTGCCTTGGATGATCAGGAAGGCTTGCCAGCCGATGAAGTAGATCAGGATACCGTACAAGACGACGAGCGACGCATTGATGACATGTGTGTTGATGCGTTCTTTTTTCCGAGCATCCTTCCGGTTGAAGCGGCTCGAGACAAGAATCAACAAGAGTGGTCCAAGACCAAACATGACGAGTGGATTCCGGTACAGACGATACTTGAGACGTGTGAAACGTGATGCTTCGATATACTCTTCAATCGTCATGACCCAGATGTCACCGACACCGCGCTTATCGAGATTCCCACTTGATGCGTGGTGGATCGAGTGCTCCCGTTTCCATTTCTCATACGGGAATAACGTCAAAATCCCCGTGATCGTCCCGACGATGGCGTTCGCCTTCTTATTTTTGAAGAATGAACCATGGGTACAATCATGGAAGATGATGAACATCCGGACGACGAATCCTGCAGCGAGGATCGCCAACGGGATCGCGAGAAACACAGATAGTTTCAGGGCCTCATATGCCAGAAACCATAGGACGAGAAATGGCAGGATCGTGTTGATCATCTGCCGGACGCTGGCTTTGATGTCCGCCTTCTCAAATGGCGATACATGTTTGCGCAGCTGGGCAATCTTTTCTTTACTCATAGTGGTGCTTCCTCCTCGGGTTGTTTCAGCGTTCACGACGCTAAGTAAAATAGTGAAACTAAAGTATGAAGCCAGTGAGCGGTGGTCGTGACGGTGCCTCTACAACACGATTCAAAAGCGGCACTCTAATTGTTTAGCGCTAAAATATTTTTGTTACCAGGTAATTATATCACATATCATAAATCGTCCACGGTTTATTTTTAAAATTAAAAAAGCAGAGACAAGCGTCTCTGCTTACTCGATCGATTTGAGTGGGTTGACGGCTGGTCCTTCTAGCACCTCTCCTGTCGGACCGAATCGTGAACCATGACACGGACAATCCCACGACCGTTCCGCCTCATTCCATTTCGTATCACACCCCATGTGGGTACAGGTCGTCGAGACGAGATGAAGCTTTCCTTCCGGATCCCGGTAACCACCGACCGTTTTCCCGTGATGCGTGACGAGTCCACCTTCGTCCGGTTGTAACTCGTCGGCACTGCGACGCGCTTTCGTCAGCTTTCCTTTGACCAGTTCGATCGCGACGTCCGCATTGTTCTTGACGAACTGCGTCGCATCCTTCGTTTTTAGCTTTGAACGGTTCGGGTCAAACAGATGCCGAAAACGGTTGGGTGTTCCCGTCAATAAGTCGCTGAGCAACAGTCCGGCCGCGATACCATTCGTCATCCCCCACTTCGCAAAACCGGTCGCGACGAACACGTTCGGATCATTTGGCGTCATCTGTCCGATGTAGGGGATCTTGTCGAGCGTGATCAAGTCTTGTGCTGACCAGAACTGTCCGAACGATTCGACGTGAAATTCACGCTTTGCAAAATCCGCAAGGTGTTGATACCGCTGCATCGTCTCTGTCTCGTGACCAGATAGATGATTCTCACCGCCGAAGAGACCAAGTAGACGACCGTCTTCTGTCCGCGTGTGACGCAGAGAACGACTCGGTTGATCGGCACTCATGAACATCCCGTCCGGAAACGTCTCATCGACCTGACCCGATACGATATACGAGCGATGGACTTCAAGTTTTGAGAAGTACAAGCCTTTGAAGTCATGAAACGGAAAATGGGTCGCGATGACGACCTTCTTCGCCTCAATCCGATGTCCATTTTCAAGGACAACAGTAGGCATCCGGTTCGATTCGAGCGATACAGCACGTGTCTGTTCATATAAGGCACCCCCTTGGTGGACGATTTGTCGGGCGAGTCCTTGAAGATATTTGACGGGATGGAACTGCGCTTGCTCGCGCAAGACGACAGCTTTTTTTACATCGTACGGCAACTTATCCCGAACTTCTTGCGTTGCTTCTCCACCGTTCAATCCCAATCGTTCATAGGCTTTTACTTCTCGTTCCATCGCTTGCTCTTTTGATGTCGCAGCGTAGAGATACGCGTCCTGCGTTTCAAGTTCACACGCAATGTCGAGTCGTTCCACCTGATGACGTAAAAACGTGATGGCTTCTTCATTTGCTTCATAATACAGTCGCGCCGATTCTTCACCGACCGTTTTGATTAACATGTCGTAAATTAAACCGTGCTGCGAGGAAACTTTCGCCGTCGTATAACCCGTCGTGCCAGCAGCGACGTCACCTGCTTCGATCACGGCTACATCATATCCCCGTTCCGTCAATTGCATAGCCGTGACGAGCCCAGCAATACCAGCCCCGATGATGACGACATCATGCTTCGCATCTTGATCCAAAGGGGGATAAGAAGTGGCAGGTGTACTTTGCTTCCAATAAGATGACGGAAATCCGGATAAGTAAGACATCATAAAACTCCTTTCGGAAAACACGATAGGTCGACATGTTAAAAGTTCCCTGAACGATGCGAAAACATGCGTGAATCGTATAGTTTTAAAAAGAAGCTCTAATTAAGAGGGGTTAATTTACTTTAATAAAAAATAAAAGGGGATAATTAGGTTGATAATCCTAAGAGAGGAGTCCATTTTATGAAACTGAGCCGCCATATCATCGAAACCTTTCGTCGTTTTACCCTTGCAGCAAGTCAAGTATGGATGAGTATGACTTAGCAAGCGAACTAGCAAAAGAAATTCCAGAAATGACAGCTATCTGTGTCACGATTCGACCGACACATAATTACCTTCAAGCCGTTGTACCGTTGACCCGTTATGGTTTAGAACGCGACTTACCAGTCGAGTTGACGCTCCAAATGCGATCCTACGATAAACGTACCATCACGTTCGAAGTCTTTGATGTCTGTCTTCAAGATACCGAATCCTTTAATGAAACCTACCTCATTCGTCCATCCTATCTGCATTACGCAAACCAACTCCTGACCGTTGATCTTTCCTTCTACTTCTCTTTCCGGCACGCCCGTTACCGCTTAATTCGTCACGTTAAACTTAAAGAAGGGCTTTTACTTGCCTATTTATCTCATTAAAAGAGCACCCTCTCTAATTTTTAGATGAGGGTGCTTATGTATGTTACAAACATCATTGACCCAAATGACGTTTGATTGAGCAAATGCGCGGTTCACTCACACTATTAACAAATGAAAAAGCCAGCTCCCGAAGTAATCAGGAACTGGCTCATACTTATTTAATAGTAAATTTCATCGTGACAGAATTACCGTATGCTTCTGGTTCGAAATGCCATTTCTCGACACCCGTCTTGATTGCTTTAAAGCCATACCCATCAAGTTTCAGTTTACTTTCTCCTGATGAGAGCGCCCGGTAGACATATGGATTCGTATCCTTCGTCGACTTACGAACGATTCCGAAACGTTGTCCTTTTTTGAGCGTCATCGACTTACTACTCGTAAGATGTGTAGTTCCGCCATATTCATCAAGCGTCATGTATTTCGAGACTTTTCCAACAGCATCTCGATCATCCGCCCCCGTACCGATGCGATGTTTTAATGTCTTTCCTTTATAGGAATAGACATCATGAACGATCGTCATCGAACCAAGATAAAGTTTTTTATCTTTAATCAACGCGCGACCGAACGGATACGCTTCTTTTGCTTCAAACACCTTCTTGATTGCCTTACCATCCGTTGATCCAATTAAAATTGGTGTTAGAAAGCTACCACTTCCCTCGACTGGTCCGATGACGAGTTGTTCTTTTTTCGCATCGACCAATTTTCCTTTAGCCCACACATCATAATAAGCTGTATCTCGATCCGTATACGTGTAGATCGTTGTCCATTTTTTCTTCTTCGCATCATACTTCTGCGCTTTACCGATGACATCATTCATATATGTCTTTGAGTTGAATCGTTCATACAGCGTAAACGTCTCGGGATACTTGCCGCCGAGTAGATAGACGGACCGGACATCGATTGGTTTATAACCACCAGATAGTTTACTTTTCTTTAACGCCGCAATTTGGCGATCAACGATTGATTTCTCTGTCTTACTGAGTGCTGCCGCCGAATCATTCGCTACTGGGAGTGTGCTGATGATGAGACCAAGTGCCGTTGCTGCCACTATTTTTTTCATTTGAATTCCTCCTTATGATCAGTACGTCGTCGTATCGTTGTGACTAAAGGTTTTTAGTGCTTGGGAGTCAGTGATATACCAGCGTTCGTCATCTAAGTTGTACTTCAGGTAATACTTGAAAGGTACGTCTTTTCCAGGATTGCGTTCATCGAGTGAATCATCATCCTCTTTATAGTAGCTACCTTCGTAATAGCAAATCGCTTCGACGGTCGCAGTCAAATTAGTCGCGACTTCGCTGACGGTGATGGATGCTGGGGAATACTCGATTTCATCCAAATACCCATCCCAGTAAACGCCATTCTTATCCATGTTTGCATAATAACTTTGTTGTTTATTCAAATACGCAGACGACGTGAACAATGTGAAGGCTGATGTGTCTTTATCCATGTACGCCTGTTCCCACTCCTTCGCATGCTGATACACGGTATCGAGGATGTCCCCTTTGACCGATTCTCGGACTTCCATGCCTCTA
Source organism: Exiguobacterium sp. UBA6309 (assembly GCF_002439205.1). NCBI lineage: Bacteria > Bacillati > Bacillota > Bacilli > Caryophanales > Exiguobacterium > Exiguobacterium sp. UBA6309. Next base: position 134,767 of record NZ_DJTL01000038.1, read on the forward strand.
CCTGTCGCTGAATCCGAGAGCGACTTCCGCTGATCGACGAGCCAGTCTTGATCCGATTTCACAAGATTTAGTTCCCAGACGATTGTGCTGCCATCCGGACGTTCGTGTAGATACGGCTGATAAGACCGTGAGGAATAGTCGACCTTTACTTTGACCGTCGCCTTATCTCCTTTAATCGTAATATCGTTTTGAGGAATATCGTTGACCGTCAGCTCACCATCAAAGATGTAACCTCCGGTGACGAGATCGTTCAAACTGCTTTGGAAGTTTTGATTGTAAGTGTTCGTACTGACAGACAATCCTTTGACACTCCGCTCTGTCAGAGCGTCTTCGAGTTCTCGGAAAAAGAGCGTTGAAATATCCTGGATATTCTTATAATCCTGATCGGACACTTCCTTCGAATCTGACTTTTTCGCTGCTTCCGTCGGTTTCGATTCCGATTTGTCCTGACTCGTCTTCTCTTCTTCACCAATGACGAATGAAGCATCCTGCTTCTTTTGTTCGACCGCTTGAGGCGTCTCTTCCTGGTTCAAAAAGAAATACGTCCCACCGCCCGCGGCGAGTAAGAGGAGCAGTGCGCTAATCCCGATCGTTCGCTTATTGCGTTTGTTCTTTTGTTTCTTTTCGTACTTGATGACGACGTATGCTCGTTCGATTTCTGTCCGTTCCTCGGATTCCTCCGGATGTGCTTTTAGCTTCTCAGCATACGCTCGCTCGAGCTCTTTCATCGATGAAGTACGCGATATCCCCAATCGTTCATAAGGATCCATGATTCCCTCTCCTTTTGTTCAAAAATTTGTTATTTTTATCTTTATTTTACATTATAATGACGAAGTTAAGAAAGGAGTGCTTTTTAATGTCACATTGTTCGAATTGCCGAACCCCGATGAATGATCAGATGATCTATTGTCCGGTCTGCGGTCAAAAAAATCGTCCATCGCGATCCCGTTCCGCCAAAACATCATGGCTCATCGGCTTGGTGATCGTGATGCTTTGCATCGGTGGAGGTACGTTCGGTTATCTCAAATATCAAGCGGCACAACCGTTATTCAAGACGAGTGAACTGACACATGCAGCGGCTGACATCGATCAAGTCTTGCCGGAAGGTGCTTCAGCGACACAACTTAATCAACTAGCTGATGAGGACCTTGAGGATTACCTCATTTTTGATGCTGCTTCACCCGATTCCTTGTACGAGTTCCTGAACAGCTATGCCCAACGCCTCCCCTTGCTCAACAATGGAGAAGATGGTGGTTGGGATTATTATGACTCCACGACTGAGGATTATAGTTCCTATGCTGATCTATTCTACGGTGAAGACGATTTAACAGAAGATGAGCGAGACCGTTTCGGTGATCGATTAAAGGTGTCTGAAGAAGATCCATATAGTTACCTCACATTAAAGGACATGACCTTCGATCGGATGGAAGCCATCAGCGAAAATGAATTCAGAGTCGAAACGACCGAAACTTATGCTCGTGTTCATTTCAGTAATGATGAAGAAAAGAAACGACTTTATCGCGCCATCGTCGAATATGAGGTGACGTTCGATGACGACCGATACAGCATCACCTCTGTGAAACGAACCTTCAAGAAGGAGACGACATCATGATGCCACGCATACTTCCTTTTCTTTTAACAGCTCTCATACTAGGTGGTTGTAGTAACGACTCAGCGAATCTCTACTTGAAGCAAAGTGCTCAAAGCACGCTCGCTGGAGACCTGTTCGAAGAACAACAATGGCGCGAAAAAGCTCGGACAGAAGGTGCGACAGATAAGCGTCTGATCGCGCTAGCGCAACAACAAGAGGCGTTTCACGATTTGAAAGCCGCCTTGTTCATGAATCAGACGACGGACGCTCTTCGTCACGCGGAACGAGTCATGAATCAGACGTTCGGTGACAAAGCACTCGCGGATGAAGCAGCTCGTTATCACCGCACTCTTGGTAAGGTCGAACAAGCATTTCGTGACGTGGCAGGTACCTACACGTACTCGACGAGTGATCAGGGCGAAAACGAACAAGATTATAGCGATGCGACGATTGATGTCGTGACGCATCCGAATCGTGAGGCGACACTGACAATCCATGATGCTCGAGATTATGAAGGACAACCACTTGATGACTTTACGTATAGCGGACGTTTTAATTCCGATAATAGCCTGATGCTATATTTCTATGAGTCTTCTTTAGAAATCGAGTTTGATGACGACGGTGGTTTGACCTTCCGCGATTCCGGGATTGAAAAAGACTCGACGATCGATTTTGAACAGACGACCAAACAATCCTTATGATAAAACGCTTGTCTTCGAAAACGGAGACAAGCGTTTTTTTGGAATCATCCTTTTGTATCTTTGAAGCGATTCAATCCATATCCCACTAATCCACCGAGGAATGGGAAGAGGAACAGCATGAACGCATTCCACCATGTCAAAGAAGAAACGACGACACCGGCTAGGACATCGTTATCCCATTGCAGTTCAAACCGCGTTTGTGTGAAGTACGCTAGAATGAGTCCGCCGACCATAAAGACCTCGGCATAAATCGCGACATTCGGTAACGTTCGAATCCAACGGAATCCGATTCCGACATGGATGACGAACATCAGAATAAGCGCAATCAAGCCGTACGGAGCAACACTTGAACTGAGCAATTGCTCTTCTTCAAACGAGGTAGTGGCATTCGCGATTTGCGCGAAGCGTGTCAAGAGTCCCACATCCACCGTCTCATCAAAGCGTGTCACTTTCGGGTCAAGTGTTGGATCTTCTCCGTTTTCAATCTGGTTCCCGATGATTCCTTGAATCCGACTCAGATTCGAAGCTTCTCCCGCTTCTTCCACTGGTCGTTGTAGATCATTCAAACGGTCTTCGCCATATAAGGCAGCACCTAAACGGAAGTCTTCCGTCAAAACGGTCATCTTGAAATCGACTTGTCCCGCTTGCGACATCGCGTAAATCGGAGATGCACCACTCAAGAGAACGAGACTGGCTGATTCCCCAAATTCGACTTCGTCCAGTTCATCGAGCTCGTTTAGATAATACACTTGTCCAAATGACGTCAGTAGGACACCGAACAAATAAACGCTCATCAATGTTGTCGCAGCGACCCGTCCGACTTGCCAAGAACCGTGCAGATTAGTTTGACCGATGAATTGGAATAAGAGAACACCAGCGAGCGCCAGAAGGAAAATCCGAAGCATCCCCGTGATCAGATGTAGATCGAAAATGCCGAAATCCGTCGCAAACAATCCGACGAACAATGTGATCACAGATAACGTCAGGGCAAAGACGACCGCACGTTCAATCCGTTCATTCCACGATGTCGCCTTGATTCCGACGACACCACCTCGTTCCAATAACCAGGCACTACCGATTAATAGGATCAATCCTGGTAAAGACAGCAAGAAGTGTCCTGAGAAAATATGAAAATCAAGTTGATCGATTGCTTTTTGAATATCAGAGAACTGTTCCGCATCGTTGCCTACCACTTCGGTCAGAAAGCGTGATTTCAAGTCTTCACTTGATGTGAGATTTAGACCAGCAAGAGCGACGAAGGCAAGGAAGAAGAACATACCGAACGTACTAAAATCATCCCCCATGTTTCGTTGAACAGTCTTAATTCCTTCTAATGCCGGGTTATCACTGAGTAGACCAAGCATGACGAACAATAAAACGATGATTGCAGCAAAAAAAATGACGGCAACAATACTACCGATCGCAAGACTCGGATTCCCAAGCGAGAAATCGAATCGTGATATAAATGCGCGTCCACGCTCTTTCCATGGAAGGTTCACGTTCCAATCCTGCGATTTCCACTTCTTACGAATGTCGTCCATACCCGGAAGACGGTCCACAAGTGAGCCTTCCGACGTCGCAGCGACGAGGCGCGAATGTCCACAATTCGGACAGTAGGACGCACGACCATCCATTTGTGTACCACATCCGACGCAAAAATGAGCATTTTGTTCAAAACGAATCGGACGGGCTTGCTTATCAAGCGATGTTCCGTCTATCTCGCAATACTGGGCGTGTGGAGCATGTGCTTGACCACAGGTCGAACAATACTTCATACGCGTTGCCCCATTTCTGATCCACAGCATGTACAAAAATACTGATCATTACGTTGTGGCGTATGGCATGTCGTACAGGCGACTTTTGCTTGTTCGTTCTCGCGTGGAACGGACGTGCCACATTTCCCACAAAACTTCGCGCCTGGCTCAAGTGGCGTCCGGCATGACTTACATTGCTTTTGTGCAGCTTCGACTTCCATCTCGTCAATCCGTGACAAGGCACCGAATACGAGTACTTCTTGTGCAAGAATGTCCTCGATTTCTTGACGATGCCCTTCGCTCCGCAGCTTCATGTAATGACGCTCTCCGATTTCGTACAGCAAGCGTCCTTTTTCACGTCGTGCTTGCTCCGCCTGCTCCTGTAATTCTTTTGCTGTCATCCCTTGAAAACGTGATCTGACTGATTGCCAATCCATCATCTGTGTAGCCTCCCTTGTTCTTATTTAATACTCGTTGCCTGTTGAATCCTGAAACTTTCCTCGTAGCTATCCTCACTACTTTCATACGTGAACAAGTAGCGGAAGAGCGACTTCGATGTTGTTTTTCCTGGCGATTCACTATCAGGCGTATACATTTCACCCCGAATATAGGTTGTCGCCATGACTTCGATACCTACCGAATCCCCATATTCGACGAACTTAGCTGAGGGACGATCAATCGACGCATTCATGAACTCTCCGTCCCACTCCAAGTCCTTTCGGCTCCAATCGTCATAGTTCTTTTGTTGTTTCGCAAGATAGGAAGCATCATCGACGAGTGAGAAATAACTTGTATCTTGATAAGTTGCCGCATCAACCCAGTCAGAAGCATGCTGCTCGACGGCTTCTTGCAGTTGGTTCAAAACGTTTTCTGATGGTTCGAACGTGAACATCGCTTTTTTCGTATCTGGTTTGACGACAACCTCACCCGATGTTTCCTCACCCCAGGGGAATGAATTTTCAATCGAGAGTTTAATGCCGTTCTTCGGGATTGGTCCATAGTTCTTCAAATCTGATACTCGTTCTGATGTCGATTTTCCATCAACGATCAAAAAGGCATCCGGATACGTCTGGTCGAGTTCGACCGCATTTCCTTTTAAAGTGATTTCGTATTTCCGATCTGCAGCGTCAAGCGTCAACGGATTGATTGTCACATCGCTCGACTCTTTTCCGTATTCGCCATCATACGCGATCTTGGCATCCGTCAATCCTGGATAGACGCCGTCCATCATGATGCCCTCCGCCGACGCTTTACTACTTTCCGTTCCGACCGGATTGACGAGCGTCACCTTCGTTCCTTTAAAATTACTGATGACTTCCGTTTTGACACTATCGAGGCGCAGGCGATAATCCTTGAAGATCCCGAGCTGGCGACCACTCGCTACGATTTGACCAGGAACATCACTTTCGTTTTCTGCTTGAATCGACACACCGGCCATCAATAAATAATCCATGAATGATTTCTTTTGTTCCGGTGTCTCTTTTAAGGCATCTAAAAAGCGTTGCGCCATCTTCTGATCAACCGGTTTTCCGTTGAACTCCGTATGCTCAGCGAGTAATGTAGCGTCACCAGAGCGAATCGCATCACGGACCTTATTCGTCGTCGCTTCGACCGTGAACCATTGTGTCGCGAGTCCATAATAGGCACCACCTGCTACGACCAACAATCCAACTGTTAAAAGAACGGCTTTTACAGACTTACTCATTTTCTTAGGACGAATTGATCTGACGTCGCGTTCTTTCTCTACAGGTTCTGCATGTTCTACATGCTGTTCTAAGGCATCACCGCAACTCGGACAGAATTTCAATCCACGCTTTGCAGCATCCGAACAATTCACACATGCCATCTCTTCTACTCTCCTTTTGTTTTTTAATTTCATTTAAGTGAAAAATATCCATTAAAAAGATAACATAATATTCTACAATTTACTATTTATGTAAAAATAATTGTGTTTTCTGAATGTTTGTTGACCATAATTAGTATTCACTAGAATATTTCTCGTTTTATTCTGAAGCCAAAAATGGATTCAGTGATGTGAATCTCACTCGAAACTTCAAAGAGTATAGCTTCTTAGTGAATAAATGCATCTAAATGACTATTAAATATCCTTTTTACAGGTATTAGATTAGCGGTCTTACTTACAAATGACTCATTCAACAAAACGGATAAAGAGAAAAATCAATAAAAAAATTCTTACTTCTATGTTATTATTATAGAAATTATGGAATTAAACGGAGGACAAAATATGAATATTTTAGTAACTGGAGGCGCTGGTTATATCGGCAGCCATACATGTCTCGAACTTTTACGAGAGGGTCATGAAGTCATTGTCGCTGACAATCTAAGTAACAGTCATCGGAATGCCCTTGAACGTGTCGAACAGCTTGCGGAACGATCTGTCACATTTTATGAGATAGACGTTCGCGATGAATCATCATTAGAAAACATCTTCCAAAAGCATTCGATTGATGCCGTCATTCATTTTGCTGGTTTAAAAGCAGTTGGTGAGTCCGTATCACAGCCGTTATTCTACTATCAAAATAATCTGATCAGTTCACTTGTCTTACTAGAAGTGATGAGTCGTCACGACGTTAAGAAGCTCGTCTTCAGTTCGTCCGCAACAGTCTATGGTGTGCCTGAGACGACACCGATTACAGAATCTGCTCCGCGATCTGCAACAAATCCTTATGGTGCGACAAAACTCATGATTGAGCAGATTCTTGAAGATATCGCTCAGGCTGATCCAACGTGGGACATTACGTTACTCCGCTATTTCAATCCAATTGGTGCGGATGTGAGTGGTCTCATTGGTGAAGATCCAAATGGTATTCCGAACAACCTAATGCCTTACGTGACGCAAGTCGCTGCAGGTAAATTAGATATCCTTCAAATATTTGGAGATGATTACGATACGGAAGATGGCACGGGTGTCCGAGATTATATTCATGTCGTCGATTTGGCAAAAGGGCATATCAAGGCGCTATATCATGATCATTCTGGTATTGAGGCATTCAATTTAGGAACGGGTCAAGGCACAAGTGTCCTTGAACTTGTTGCGACGTTCGAAGACGCGACTTCCCTGCAAATCGATCGAAAGATTACGACCAGACGACCGGGAGATGTTAGTTCATGTTATGCGGATGCTTCAAAAGCAGAACGCTTACTCGGATGGAAAGCGGAGAAAAACTTATTTGAGATGTGTAAGGACGCTTGGCGCTGGCAGTCAAATAATCCAGACGGTTATCAAAAATAATGTATACGACAAAAGATTTTGCTCTACAAACATAAAAGGAGATCAATTTCCGAATCCATGTCGGAAATTGATCTCCTTTTTAAATAAATAAAACAAATGTTAGAAAACTTTTTTAGGCTAACTTCACATCCAAGAGCGGTTCAATCGTTCACTCCAGCGGGTGAAGCGCATCGATCGTGACGGTAACGTCATTCGACAAAACGTATGATAATCAATATCCGAGACATACTGGATGAGTCGTATCAATGCAAACGCGAACGTCAAGGTCGATCCGATCGCAAAGCTAAGACCGTATCCAGAAGCGCCGAACGGTGCAATCAATAAGGCTAAGATTCCGTTAGCAAAGAAAAAGATGAACGAACTCCACGCCGCTCCTTTTTGGTCTTCAAAATATAGTAACAGTAAAGTCAGGACGAGAACCATCGCATTCGAAAAAGCACCAATTGTCGTCATCTGGAAGATACTGATTGTCGCTTCAGGTAATGCGAGGTAACCGAGTAACGTCGAGGCGAACAACAAGATGAACAACGTGAACAATCCTTGGTTCCGAAACAGTCGCTGTAATTCCTGGCGTAAGACGAGTAACATCGCATCTTGCGCTTTTTCGACCTGATCTAGCGTTCCGCCTTCATTCGCGTATCCATAAAAAATACGATACCGCTCATAGAAACGTGTCTCGACGGAAACGACGAAGATCGTCATCGTCGGGATAACCGTCAAATACGACAAAAAGATTGCCGTATCGTACAACGGATGATAGCGGAATGTTCCGAGATGCACGGCACCTCCGTCCGCGAACCAGATGATCCAGTTCCCGACCCAAACACCAATATTGTAGAGAAAACTCGTCCAAAAGAGTGCCGGGTGACGATCAAAGTAACTCAAATAGGTAAATTGGTTTTTCGTTCCGCGATGCGGAAACGTCAGCAACATCGAGGTAAATAGACCGAACAACGTGATAATCATGCCGAATGTGAAGCCTGCCGTCAACGCAATGCTTGGTGTGAGGAGACCAGTCAGATAGTTCATCAGATACCGATCAATCAGTAAAACCGAGCCGACGGCTACGGTGCCACCAATCAAAAAGCTATATGCGACGGACTGATAGAACTTCGCGACACTTAAGAATAAGAAATGCACCCAAATCAAATTGATCGTCATGAATAGAATGAAGATCAGTCCATTCAATAAGAATGGGAGCTTCGAAAAACTGAGAAAGATTAGAAAGACAATACTACCTAACGCCATCGTCATCTTCGTCATGCCTAGAAAGGCAGGAAACAAGTCTTCATATCGTTTCTCGTAGAAACAATCCGCCAAATACCGGGTGACGACGAGCTGCTGAATGCCAAGCAGTACTTGTGAAAAAATGAAACTGTACGAGACAACCAGATTGAACGTCGTCCGTTCTTCAAAAGAAGCAATTGACAGGAACGTCGTCAACCACTGGGTCACGGCGATCGTTAAGATAACGATCAACCAGGGACCGGACGTGACAAGTCCGGCAAAGGCATATGCTTTTAGTCGTGATGAAAAATAATCTTCTTGAAATAACTTTTGAAGTTTAAACCCGATGCCCGCCATATGTCACCCCCCTCTCTTGATACAATGTCTGATACTCCGAGATGAAACGTCGTGTCTGATAATACGCAAGTGCACGTTCTTTCCCATTTTGTCCAAAACGAATCGCTTCTTCTGGATGTGACTGGAACCAGGCACAACGCTCCGCAATTCGTCGCGGATTGACTGGAGGTACGACGAATCCCGCCGGTCCGTATGGATCATCCTCACGTCCGTTGATCAGTTCGGAGCATGCACCGACATCAGTGACGACCCACGGAATGCCTGCAGCCATCCCTTCTAGGACAGCAAGCGGTTGACCTTCTGAAATACTCGTCAATAAACAAACATCAAATGATGGCAGATAGCTCCGAATATCAACCTTTCCGACGAGTTTCACACTCGTGGATAATTCAAACAGATCGATTTGTTCCTGACATTCACGGGCGTATTCCGGATCTTCTTCAAGCGGACCCATGATCGTCATTTCGAATGGAACATGCATTTCCTGTAAGACCTTCGCAGCATGAATCATTGTCTTGATATCTTTAATCGGAACAATCCGGACGATGGCACCAATCCGGAGAACATCTTGCTTTGGAAGATGACCTAACGCAGCAAGTCCCGTCGCATCAATTCCGTTCGGGATGACACGAATTTTTTCAGCAGGTGCACCGAGTTCACGCTGCAATTCACCATTTCGGTCAAAGAGCGTGATGATATTGTCTGCCCCTTCGTAGGCTTCGCGTGATAAGTGATGGAAGAACTGAACCCAATGCATGCGGTATTCTTGCGGAATCCACATCGCTTGAACGAGTTCTTCCTCTCGTTCACGGGAGTAGATCCCGTGTTCCGTTAGGACGAAAGGAACTTGTTGGCGCTGTTTAATCGCTGCTGCGACGAGTCCCGCATATCCCGTCGACGCGGAGTGGATCAGGTCGACGGTCGGCAATTCTGCTTGAAGTAGTTCCAGAACAGGCGCATACATGCTACGCCACATCCAGAGATAATCGATGAAAGAGTCAGCCTGTTGTTCTTCCCGGTAGCTCGTCTTGACGAGATCAAAAAAGAGCCGGCTCGTAAAAAATTGTGTCGATGTTCCGATGGCTTGACCGAAGAGTGGGAAAATCGATGTGTTCGTCGCTTGAAATCGCATCCAACGTTTGATATCCTCTTCCTGCTCCGGTGTCAATGTCTGTTTCAACGGACGCATCTCATGGGTTTGATCGAGTGGAAGATTAGTCACACCGACGACGTTCACCGGAAGGGTGTACCGAAATTCTGCTTCGGTCATCCGTGTAGGTGTAATCGTGATCAGCTCGAACTCATGCTCTGGCATTTGTTGAATCAGCATATGTGCCCAACTGGCGACTCCACCACTAACATAAGGATAACTCCCTTCTAACACTAAGCCAATCTTCATTGAGACACCCCCAATACTGGTATACGTGCGAAATTCTTCTTGAGTTCTACTTCGTATAAATCGTCCGCATTTCCCAATTTTCGTACCTCACCATACGCAAAGGAGCCCGTCGCAATTTTCCCATCATTGACACGAACCATCATTTTAGAAGGAAGAAGCATCTGACTTCCTGAAATCTCAATCGCCGTTTTAGAATACCGGACATCGATCTTCGATTCTTGGTATAGCTTCATTTTTTTGTAGCCATCATACTGCGTCATGCTCTCGAGATACGGATAGTCCGTATGGATCGTTTGGAACATCTTTTCAATTGAACGTTCCATCTTCGGCCATCCTTGTCCTTTCGAACGTTGTTCGTCAAGGACGTCATCTGGGTGGATGAAATGCGAGACTAGTCCGAAGTTGGCTACAGCGTCAGCTAAGACGAACATGTCTTCAGGCGATTCATTATATCCGCTTGTGATCCGTGGGAAGTTGTATAAATTCTTATAGGTCGCGTCTGGCTCGAATTCTTGAATGTAGCTTCCTTTTGAAGCATCCCCGTTATAGAGTGATGCGATGATTAGACCATCCGGGAAAGCTTCATTCAAAACGGATAAACCGGTCGGTCCGATGATGTTCGAAGGTGGGACATAACTACGTATTTGTTCTTTCGGGAAGAAATACTGATGTGCCACTTTGACTTCTTCAATCCCTTTCATCATTTGAGAACGATCGTCCCATGTGGTATAGCCGAGACTTGGATCCATTGTTTCCCCGTTAATGACGAGCGGTTGGTGGTTATATCCATGCAGTCCTAGTTCTCCGCCCATTTTTAATAATCTACGTCCAAAGTTCAGCATTGGAAAACGAATATTTTCAATCAACTGCTCTTCCGTGTCATCGATTGCATTTCTGTAACTTCCGATGATGAATCCGGAATAGATTATATCTTGTTCTTTTGCGATTCGTTGCATGTCTCTCAACCAAACATCCGCAAAGAAATCTTTAACCGTCAAATCATAGTTCTTTTGAATTGCTGGATTGGAGGCATCTGGTACAGGCGCTGGGAAATCATCGAAGTGCGCTAACTTAACAGCGACTTGTTGGCTAACGAACGTCGGAAACAGTAAAGAAAGTGACTGGACGAGTAAGCCGCGTGAGTTTTTTTCAAGCAACGAAGAAGTATTCCAAAACAAGACCTCTCCTTTTCCATACTCATGTGTCCATAGAATCGGGTTTCCTTCTGCTTCGATTTTGACATCAGCATTCTGCAATGTCACATCCGCAATACTGTGAACGAACAGTGTAGACGACTTCGATAAATCGATGTACCCGGGAAATAAATCTTTTTTAAACGTCATACCTTTGACATTTTCCTTGAAGTCACCAAAACGTTTCACACCAACCAAGTCCCCCCACTTCGGATCGATGAATCGACCCGCAACATAGAGTTTCCCTCCTTTTCGGACGAACTTTCGAATGGTTTTGTACGGCCATTCCTTCGTGTGTTCACCCGATAAAACAAGGACTGTTCGCTCGCTTGGATCAAGTGTCTTGATGTCAGATGTACGAATACGCTGATAATCGATTTTCGCGTATTTCAGCGCATACGAAAAGTTTTGAATGACGCCTTTTGACAGATCACTATCATTTTGGAGCAAGTAGACGCGCAGTGCCTCTCCTTTAGCTTCGGTTGTTTTCGTATTTGTCGTCTCGAATGAACGAACCTTCGTTTTTTCAGAAGGAATCAGTCGATGTGGATAATCGAGACGAAACAATTGCACGATGCCCATTGCTACGAATAGAACGGCAAACAACCCAATGAGATAGCCGTAAGTTTTCTTATTCATCGGTCTCCTCCTTCAAAACGTTTCAAAATAAAGCGATGTTCTTCTGGTATGTCTTCCTCTACCACCGCTGTTCTTAACTGATGAAGCACCGGTCCAATCGAAGACCAGTTATTTCGTTGAAAGTAATAGCGAACCAAAGCGAGGTACCCGTCTGGTAAAGTCGGGTGAATCTGAATCATCTCTTCATACGACGCAATCGCCTTCTCATCATTATCTTGACGTATCGCCATTTCTGCTTCCGCTTCGATCCGTGTGAGATCCGTCGGATAGAGGACGCGCATTTGCTCAAGTACTCGGTGAAGTCGTTCATCGAGTCGGCCAATGCCACCTTCATCTAATAGACCGCTCTCAAGAAAAGTTTTACATTCTTGAATGAACAGATGATACGTCGTCACGTCGACGGGATTGAGTTGTTGTTCCCGTAAACGAAGATTGGCTTCATATCGATCAAACAAGGAATTTCGGACTGTCGCTGCATAATGGACGGTTTCTGAATCATCATGATCGAGTCCGTATTGCAGATACTTTCCACTATTTTTCAGAGACGATGTCGTTAAGTGGATCATTGACTGTTTCCGGCGCTTCGCATCCATATTCAACGCCTCCTTGATTGGAACCATTTCCATGTTATCGGCTGCCTGTTGCTGCAGTCCTTCAAGATTCATGACATCAAATTGCACATATTCATCGTAATCCAGTAACGTATCTGATGACGCAAATCGTCTCGAAATCAAGTAAGCGATACCCCCAAGCACTTCACCAAAAAGTGGCAGGAGAGCACTGAACAGGCAGATGAACGTCAAGATTCCCCGCTCATGCTCTGGCAACCGCAAGACGAGTAAACGATAGGTAAACACGACAAGCAGAAGATGGAGTACATATAGAACGGATAGAAGTGTCATCATTGGACACGTCCTCCCTTTTGTACATACACAGCTTTTATTCGTTCGAGGAATCGGTTCGCATGTTCTTGAGGTGTTCCCGGTAGTAAAAATTGTAGTTGTTCCGTACTTTCGTCAAAACCGATCAAGTCAATTTCACGCATCGATTGCCGTAAGATCAGTTCTAGTTCGATCAGCGAGAACGGCGTATCACGAATATCAAGCTGAACGAGACTGTATGGTTGACCGTAATGCTCGCGTCTGTATTCTTGATATTTCACTTTTTCCTCAAAATGCTCTCGTTTAACGATGCGCGTGCCTTCAATCAATTCATGACGCGTCTCGATCCATTCCATCAACATCGCTTTTTCAATTCGTGATCCTGTCCAATCGACGATCAGTTGCATGACGTGCATCTCATAGTTTGTCAATCGCTCGAAGGCGATCGATTGAATGACGACGACTTCTTGGATACGACCATCATAACGAATCGGTGCAATCAGTAACGGCACATCCGTCTCATCGATTGTCCGGATGGCGATTGCTTGCTTTTGGAACATCCGTTGATAGATTCCTTGTTCTGGATCAATGAACATCGTTTGTGGTAACTGTTCTTTATCACCGAAACGAATGTGTAATCGTAATGTACGTCGTGACGTATCGACGTGATAGATCGCAATCTCCTTCGCATCAAAAGAGGCTTGTAAGATCTGTACGAGTTTATCACGTACGATGTCCGCGACAGATTGATCGAGTTCTGTTCCGATCCGGTAGATGTTCGTCAACGTATGATTGGATTCAAGTACCTTATTTCGCATTGCTTCTTGAGCGACACGTAACTTTTCGAGCGTTTCACGCAGCTGTTCGTTCTCGACCACAACTTCTTCTTGACGCAGACGCAAAGATAGATAGCGCTCCTGAAACGACGTACTGAATATGCCGCAAGAGATCGCGACTAGAAAATGCAGGATAATCCATGACATCTCACCCCGATCATAGACAAAGAGTAAGACGTCTTCTCCCCCCCATGCGAGCGAACTCAGATGGTAGATCATCGTAAACAGAAAGCTCGCGAAGGCTCCTAGTAGTCCGTAACGAAGCGAAAAAAGTAAAATATAAAAAATAAGTGGATCAATCGTCCATTTTAAGATCGAAAGATTAAACATATAGTCCAAAATGCCGATAATAAGGATACTAACGATCATTTCAATCCATTTAATGCCTTGTCGGTTCTGAGTATATATCATTTCTATTCACTCCTTTTATTTTTTATCGGTATGATAACGGAAGAAATGTATCGTTAAATCACTACAATTTCATATCGAGAAGGGCAAACTTACTGAAAAGTAAGGGCGCAAAGACATGGGTCGTCGATCTTCGGATACCGATCGCCAGTCTGCAATGCCGCGGCCGCTCTCTGATAATCAATCAGGAGGCTATCAACATGGGTATTATCTCACTCAAGCGCATGACGTCTATTTTGTGCATTCTTTTACTGGGAGTGTTCTTCATGTCGTCATTAGACGCGAAAGCAGAAAAGTCAAATCCACTAGACAATGCGAAGTCGTATAAAGTTTACTACGACGCACCGTCAGCAGCGAAAATCAAGAAGATGCAACAGTATGATGTCATGATCATCGAACCCGTCTTTTATTCAGCTGCACAAATCAAACAGATTCAACAAAATGGAACAAAAGTATACGGCTACATCAATACGATGGAAGCAGATAATTGGAATACAGATTTGATGGGGCAACTCGTGGAATCTGACTTTTTCCACCGGAACGGTCAACGTATTCATTACGCTGAATGGGATTCGTACTTAACGGATATCACATCGAAACACTATCAAGCTGTTTTAATGAAAGAAGTTGAAAAACAAATCGTCCAAAAAGGACTAGATGGTGTTTTCCTCGATACAGTCGGTAACATCGATAACGAGCATGCCGACCAACCTGTCGTTCTCGAACAACAACGAATAGGAATGAAGAACTTCCTAAAGTCACTGAAAAAAAAACACGCCTCTTTATCACTGATCCAAAACTGGGGATTTGGAACGTTGAAGTACCGTACGTATCCTTACGTCGACGGTATCATGTGGGAGAACTTCAATTATTCAACAGTCGCCAATGATCAGTGGTCAAAGGATCGGATGACAGACCTCCAAAAATTAAATCAATCTCAAGACATCAAAACACTGACGATTTCTTCCGTACAAGGCACAAAAAGTGAAACACTTGCTCAAAAGAACGGATTCCTTCATATGAAGTCAAACATTGATTTAAATTACAATAAATTCTAAACATTTTCATATACCACTTTATAAGGTGACAGCAAATCCCACTACCTGTCAAGCACATGGCATATATCTTATTTCGAAAATGAAGGACCAATTTCCTCTACAGCACGAGGAAATTGGTCCTTTTTATTTCCACAAAAAACCATCATCTCAAATGCTAATATACAGTATTTTACACCAATCGTTTTTAATTATATATTTTAGAAAACTATTTGTATAGATTGGACGTCTTAAATATGATTCAAATTTGGATACTTCAAGGGTCGATGATGTTTGGGTTGACGTATCTCCTTTTAGCCACATATCAATTAATTCGTAGCAAAAATAGTGAAATTGTAGGTACTTTCATCATCATCCTATGGTTTGGTAGCTACCTGTTGATCATCGATGTCTTATTTTTATCATATGAATTAATCTGGCAGGTCATCCCTTTTGTTTTACTAGCCTATCATCGAGAAAAAAGAGCATTCATCAGTGTAG
This sequence comes from Exiguobacterium sp. UBA6309, assembly GCF_002439205.1. Lineage (NCBI taxonomy): Bacteria > Bacillati > Bacillota > Bacilli > Caryophanales > Exiguobacterium > Exiguobacterium sp. UBA6309. The sequence goes on from NZ_DJTL01000038.1 coordinate 150,541, forward strand.
CACTCATCGCTCTTATCAATATGTCGGTGACAGCAGATACTGAATAAATGCTCCTCTCGGTAGCGGGTATTGCGTTTCTCTCGTTTCTCTTACAAAAGAAGACACATCTCGCTTTGCGCTTTGCCGTGCTTCACCTTCTCATCGGAAGCTTCATAATATTCTTTCAATCGGATCACACGCTATCCACGATTATTTTTAACGGAAGTCTCACGTTATTGATGTACAGTATATTTCTTTATCTATTGCCGCTACAGTATCGCTATCGAAAGCAACTTGAGACCTATCAACAGTTAGCGGAATATGATGCGCTGACGGGTCTCGCCAATCGACGAGTGTGGGAATTACGCGCCAAAATACTTGCTGGTCAATCTTCGACCTATCATTTGATCACGCTTGATTTAGATCAGTTCAAACAAGTGAACGATCAATATGGTCACTACAACGGCGATGCTGTGTTGGAGCAGTTCGCGAAAATACTGAAGCGCAATACACGTCCGGAAGATTCAGTCGTTCGGATGGGTGGCGAAGAATTCCTTGTTCTCCTAATCAACCTGACAGTCGAACAAGCAACCACCATCGCCGAACGAATCCGCCAGGAAGTCGAGCGAAATACCTTTCATTTACTCGACGGCTCCTCGATTCATGTCACGACATCAATCGGTCTTTCTTCTGGAAAGCGAGACATTCCTGTTCAGCAGTCGCTAGAACTATCCGATCAAGCTCTCTATCAAGCGAAACGATCGGGACGAAATATCGTTCAAAATGCTAATCAGCTGTCATGAAGACTTCGACTCATATACGAACTCCATCTTACGTTGAGAAATTCGTCTAGCGTGTAAGATGGAGTTTTTGTTGTGATTTACGATTTACGAAAAAATGGGGACTCTCTTTTTGATATACATACGTATTTCAGTGTTCTTCATCGATATTCAATCATTATCTAAGCACTACCAAGTTTCTTATTAACATGATGAAGAATTATCTCGAAAACAACAACGAATCGTTCGTTTCGTCACCCAATCTCCACCAGCCTTTTCCCTTGTTGTTTAATCGCTTCGTCATGCGTGACGAGAATAATCGTCTTTCCTTGATCGTTCAACTCTTGTAAGAGCGCCATCACGCGCTCCGCGTTCGCTTGATCAAGCGAGCCCGTCGGTTCATCCGCTAAGATGATGTCACATTGCTTCAGCATCAATCGGGCTAATGCGACCCGTTGCTGTTCGCCCCCTGACAACATGAAGACTTTTTGATTGATTTTGTCGCTCAATCCAACAGAAGTCAGCACTTCTTCGATCGTCTTGCCCGAGCGATAGTATTTTTGAACGATTTCGAGATTCTGCCTAACCGTTTTTTGATCGACGAGTGCGAAGTTCTGAAATAAGAAACCAAGCTTCGTCCGAAAGTATGTTAGTTGATTGCGCTTGTTCGTGATGTCCATTCCGTCGACGATGATCGTTCCCGCATCAATTGGCTCTAGCGCCCCAATCATATTGAGTAGCGTCGTCTTCCCGCATCCACTCGGACCGGAGTCTCCTTGAGAAATCGTTAACGATAGGTCTTCGAATAAGGTTTCTCCTTGAAACGACTTAGTTAGTTGTCGGATTTTAATCATAGATTCCCCCTTTAAAATGCGTTGGACATTTGCCCGTTCAATCTTTCGAATCAGCCAAATCAATAAGACGCCTTCTGCCATTAGTAAGAGCCCTCCGCCAGCTAACAATAGCCCGGGTGAAGAAAACTCAAGGATATAGGCAGCAAGCGCTACAGCCAGTGTACTGACTAACGTAATCCCCATCGTCGACATGATCAGGCGTCGTTTTTTCTGCCAGATGCTGTATCCCATCACCTTCTGAACCGACAACTCGACGCATTCACTTGATACTCGAGTCGTAGCACCGTCCAGATGACGAGTAACTCCAGACTAAGAATCAGAATGACAAAGATCAGATTCATGTTCATCAATCGTTTTGCTGCTTCCCAGATGCCAAGATACTTCTCCCACGCATTCGTCTGTAAGATGAGTTCATTTGTCATCTGCTTCTCCGCCACATAGTCTTGAAAGGTTTCTTGGTCCAGGTCATACACGACGTCAGCCAGTAAGACATTGGACAGTTGTTTTGGTGCTTTCGGTTGTTTTGCTTCGTTGACGACGATGAGTAACGGATCATCGATGAGTGTACTGCCGCTAGTAAGATTTTGATCGATCGCGACGGTCTCGAAATCTTCCTGATAACGGACGACTGGATAGGAGTCTGCAAGATACGCTACGAGTCCGAGTTCACGAAGACCACTATCAATGGTCGACTTCGCTGGAATCGCAATCCCCTCTGGCGCAAAGAACGTCAGCTCATGCTCTAAAACGGAGGCACTATTCTTAAATTGCCCGGCAACTTCATTAAATGCCGTCCGGTTCATCAAGACGGTCGGTTGATCTACCGTGAAGCTGTTAACTGGGGTATTCAATGTCACTTTAAAGTCATCATAAAAGCGTGTGTACAGTTCCGTCTGGATTCGTTCCGAGATGTCGGAACTTTTTCCATCCGAATAGCGTGGAGACGTTACTTTTTGACCGATGTAAGTGTATGAATAATTTTTCTTCGCTTCAAAGAACGGACGCTGTTTATAAATCGTCACCGCTTCGGCGATGACCGTGATACTGCTCGAGAGCATCAAAATCGTCAAGAACGCTGTTGCGAATTTCATGCCATATGTAAAGACAAGTAACTTATTCGACCGCTGACCGTTCGAAAATGCTTCTTTAATCGTCAAACGTCGTAAGCGGAGATAGACCAGTCCGTTTACGACAATCAATCCAACCATTAAGCCACTGAACAGCATCAAGTACGGATCAATTGGTGTGAACAAACGGAGTGTCAAAAAGCTGACGATGAACGCAAGCAATAAAATGCCGGAGTCCATCAGAATCGAAGGCGCTATCCATCGGGCTAACGATTCGCCCATCGATAGACGAACGAGCAATTCCTTTCTGACGATAGCCAGCTCATAGAAGGTCAGTAACACGGTGCTGATCGCAACAAGTGCGAATACGCCTAAGATACGGTACAGTTCTGCCGACTCGTTATAACCAGGTTGCGGATGATTCCCCGCGTATGTATCAATCAATTCCATCTTAAACGCTTTTATGGCGCGGCTGAACCGATTCCGTAGAAGTTCGGCGTATAGGAAACGGCAGGATGTTCGGATAACGGCTTGAACTGGAACGTGATATCACCGAGAAAGACGCTTTGATAGACCTGTTCTTCAATCGAGCGAGTAGCAAACATCGCTTCGGTACCAGCCGTCCCGTAAATCGTCTTCATACTGGAGAGCGTCCGATTAGGCGTCTCTTCATAAGTGAAGACATCGACCTGATGTTTCGTCGCGGCTCGCTCGATATCTGCTAGCATCTGTTGGTCCGAAATCTTCGGATTCGGATAAATCGTCGTCGACACGAACGGTTCTGCGAATCCTTCGAGCGTCAGCATCCGACTCTCTCCAATGATGAACAGACTCGTAAACACCATTACGGTTAGAATCATCAATTTCAAGCGCTTCATCCGGTTTCCTCCCATCTTTTAGTAATACGTTCAGATTACCTTGAAACACGAATAACCAAAAGATATAATTTCCTAACGCAATCCAACAAAACACGTCCTTTAAAAACAATAGCCATCTATTCCTTAAAATCAGTAGACTCACTTCTCTTTTACGACTAGGAATCTATAGACTATAAGCGAATTAGGAAGATCGCCTCTTTAATTTTCTTTTTTCCATGACTTACTCCCTATCTTTCGATTGGTAGAACGATACTGATTTCTTTTTTTCGAACACCCCAGCGGATAAGTAGAGTTATCCGCCGAGCGCAACGTTCCATTTCTTCAATCATGCCAACGGTTTCTTTAACTTTCGATGAGCGTAAGCCGTGTGATTTTCCATTCTTCCGTCCTTTCGCTTCAGATAAACCCGCATTCTAAAGCGACTGTCTTCAGGATAACTCTACTTATACTAAAACTACCGCGGAATACATAACAGATATGCATATCTGAAGAAACGGATACCCATGAACGACTTACTACGTAACTGGATTCCCCTCGTCAACTCCCTCCTGTCCCGCCTCTCGATCCACCCGAATGAACATGATGAATGCCGACAAGCTGCCCTCCTCCGACTTTGGAAATCAATTGAAGAAGGAAAGGTCATGACTGTCACCTTCGCTCGGATTCGGGCAAAAGGGGCGATGCTCGACTATCTCGCAACACGTAACCGGACGCTTTCAACAGAAGTCGCAGTCGAGACGATGCCAGAGCTTCCTCGCACACCGAACGCTTCCTTTCATTATCTCCTCAGTGAACTCAAACGAGATTTGTCGAATAAAGAGTACACGTTTCTCGAAGCCTTGATGCACGGAACGGAAGAGACACTCGGTTACTCACCGGCGCGACTGCGCTCATTGAAGTCGGAACTCCGGCAGAAAGTCCAGTTTCTCCTCGGATGATGACGTATTATCAAGAACGTCTACTCGCGATCATCGAACAGGCGGACTATCGTCCCTTGACGAAAAAAGCCTATCGTTCCGACGTACGGCATCTCTGTCACCATGTCGAGCGGATCGACGTCCCGTCGCTGCAACGTTACGCTAAGTTTCTGCGCGACACGTATGCTCCAGCAACTGCCGCACGACGACTACATGCTCTCTCGATTCTGTTCGACCAACTGGTCGCCGAACGTTCGCTCCAGACGAATCCCTTGGCACGCGTTAATAAACCAGTTCCCACGCCTCACCGGCGACTTGCCTTCACGTATGACGACGTCCACCGTGTCCTCGAGACGATTCGTGACGAGACTGTCTACGCCTTTAGTTTTCTTCTCCTGCATACGGGACTGCGTTTTTCCGAAGCCCGCGACTTACACCTCGCAGACGTCGACTTTGCGCGCGATCAGGTACTCGTCCGGAGTGGTAAAGGCGATCAATCACGTCAAGTTCCGCTACATCATGCGTTGCGCGATGTCCTGACGCGTTATATCGAGACGATTCGTCCTGAAGCTCTCCCACTGTTTTGCGAAGACAGCGGACGACCGGTCAATCCGGCAAAGTTTCGTCGTGTCTTAAGAGAAGCAAGTGAACGATGTCTCGGACGGATTTTGCGACCGCATGACATCCGGGTCACGTTCGCAACGACGCTCTATCACGTGCATCAGACGGACATTCTAACCATCATGCGCTTACTCGGTCACAGCGATGTTCGGACGACTCAGCACTACGTCCTACCGTCGCACGACATTGCCCATACGTCAGTCAATCGACTCAAGCGGACAGACGATTAAGAACGTCCCGAACGTGATTCGTCTGACTGCGGATGTATCCTTCCGTAGTCGAGATGCTGGCGTGACCAAGCAGACGCTTTATATCGAGTAACTTCAATCCTGCCTGCTGATAGAGATAGGTCGCATAGGCGATCCGTAACATATGCGGACGGATGTGACGCTTCAAGGACGTAAATCCGACCTCGCGAAGTGCCTTCCTTGCCGCATGTTCATTGATCATCCGTCCCGTGACGGATTGAAACAAATAGCCGGTCGTGCGACCTGTAAGAAACAGACTAATCTTATCGCAAAGGGTCTCCCCGATTGGAACGGTCCGTGTTCGACCGCCTTTCCCGTGACGAACGTACAGTTCATTTTTCGCTAGATCAAAATCCTGAATCGTCAACAAACGGGCCTCCATGAAGCGGAGGCCCGTTTGGCTGAGCACCTCGAAGAAGAGGCGATAGGTTGGATCTTGAATCTGTCGAATCACGGGGATCAACTCTTCACTATCATGATACGTCTCATCTTGGAGACGTTGATGGACGATCGGACGGATCTCGACCATCGGATTCTTTTTGATCCGTCGTCGCTCGACGAGGACATTTCCGAGCCGGTGTAAGGCATGATACCGTCGCAGGATCGTCGACGGCTTGTAATGTGCTTTCATCCAGTGAAAGTAGCGTCGTAAGGACGCGACTGACCAATCAATCTGATGCAAGCGCATTTGTCGAAGATCACTTCGGTATGCCTTGATCGTATGGGCTGACCGCGAGCAGTCGGTCAATAAATACTGATCGAGATAGTCATAGTGGGTCATAGCTGGTTCCTCCTTTTATAGGGACTGACATGACAGCCGATGGAATACACGATTGATTTTCGATGAAATATCAAGAATCGCTTTCCCTAAACCATCAATGAACGAAAAACAAAAATAAGGAAAAAAGTTACAATCATATTGAATCTATTTGCTGTAGAGCAGAAGAGAAAGCATACCTTTCTTTACCCTGAACGACAGCGCATTGATTCTCTCCACTAATCGATAAAGGAGCTTACATATGAATACGGATAACGACTATCTTGGCAATCCATCAGATATTCTCGTCACTACGTATGTGACGGAAGAAGACTTGCGCGACATCATCGCAACCGAATTTAAAGATTTTTGGCACCCGAAACTACGCATCACCCCACACGAGCTCGTGATTACTGGATCGACCGTCTCAACAGAACATCGATTTGCCCATCATAAACCGTTCACCCTCACGATTGCCCCGTTTCGCATCCGTCAAAACATCATCTCGTTTCATATCTATGACATCAGCCCAGCATCCCAAGAGCAGACGATTTTGAATCTGCTAAAGGCAAACCCAAACTTGTCTTACAGTTATCACATGATTCATGTCCATCTTCAACCATGCGACTTCGGAAATCCGTTTTTCCATACGCTCCAGTATACGAAATTAATGGATCATAAAATCCTCGTCGGTCTCCACCTATAATCAATATGCTTTGATTTTTCCTCACCTGCAGATGTTATTTGAAAAAAATGTATATGATTGAATGAAAAAGGGTATCTAGATTGCACCTTTACCATTCGATTAAACATTCCACTCTGCCGAGGTGACTCCATCTACCATGCCAAACCATACGATGCATGCTCATACTGACTTTTTACTCGTCACGTTATCTTATCTGATTGCCGCAACATCCGCCTACATCGCAATTGAACTCGCAGGACGCGTCAAGACAGCAACCGATCGTTCGAAACATCTTTGGTTGATTGCTGGTGGCTCGATTTTAGGTCTCGGCATCTGGTCGATGCATTTCGTCGCGATGCTTGGTCACGGTACCTTGAAGGATGCGACCTACTCGTTCCCGCTCGTCTTTCTATCGGTTCTCATCGCGATGACGGGATGTATCCTTGGCTTTTATCTCGTCGCTCGCCGTATGTCCCGTGAATCATTCGTTCTCGGCGGTTTTTTGATGGGAAGTGCGATTGCCGGCATGCATTATGTCGGGATTGCCGCTTTACAGGGGATGACTCTGCAGTATCATACAGGATATGTGTTGCTCTCGATCTTGATTGCGATTGCTGCTTCTTGGACCGCACTCTGGATCGGTTTCTTTTCGCGTTACGCAAAGCAACAGATGTTGGTGCAGACGAAAGTCTTCTTTGCTCTCATCATGGGCATCGCGATCTCCGGAATGCATCATGTTGGGATGCTCGGTTTAGAGTTTCAGATGATTCCATCGTTCACGAGTGATCAAGTCATCGAACCGGCGATGCTGTTGACACTTGTTTCGATCGTAACGCTCTTTTTATTCATCGTCTTCTTCTTCGCTTCCGTCTTGTTTGATCTCCAGTTACGTAAACGTGACTTCATCCAAGCGACGATTCTTGAATCAACTGAAGATGGTGTCGTCACGACGAATCCTGACGATCTAATCCAATATGCAAACTCGCTGTTCCATGATTTTTTCCCGGAACGTCACCCATACTTAACGGAGCATGACGTAGCTTTACGTCTTGATGTGCCCGATCATACGAAACAGATGCTACACGTTGACGAACACATCCTTGAAGTCGTCAATCATCCGCTGAAGGGCGAGAACTTGAATCAGACACTGTGGTTCTTCCGAAACGTCACCAATCAAGTCTCATCCCAGCAGCAACTCGAACACCTTGCCTTTCATGACCGGTTGACGGATTTACCGAATCGAGACAAGATTACACTCTTCATCGAGGAACAGATCAGACAAGAAATTCCTGTATCCTGTCTATCGCTCAGCATGGACCGTTGGCGTTCGCTGAGTGATATGCTCGGACATAAAGGCGTTGAGAGTCTGTTGCTGCAGATTGCAGAGCGTCTGCAAGCGACGATTCACACACGTGATGTCCTAGCACGCCTTGATTCATTAGAATTTCTTGTTCTCCTGGTTGACGAGCGGAGTCAACTGGCGACACAAAAAGCCGAGAAGTGTTATGCTGCCTTATCGCAACCAATCGATATCGATGGGACGGTCATTACGCTGACGATGCGAGCAGGGATCAGTCATTACCCAGAAGACGCAGCAACAGCGGAAGAACTGATCGAGTATGCGAAACTGGCACTACACGCTTCCTTCAATGAAGCGCAAAACACGATCAAGGAATTCAAGATCGAAAATCGAAACGATATCTTACGGACCGTCCAGATTGAAAAATTCATGACAGAGGCACTCGAAGCAGAAGTGTTCGAGCTCGTCTATCAACCGAAGATCGAAGTGGCTACAGTACGCATGACCGGTGTTGAAGTGTTGACACGCTGGACGCACGATGAGCTCGGTTTCGTCTCACCAGCCGAGTTCATTCCAGTCGCTGAAAATATCGGGGCGATTCACGCATTAGGTGACTGGGTGTTACGTACCGCCTGCCTACGCTGGGTCGCGTGGCAAGACTTGACACCGGAACCATTCTCGATTGCTGTTAACGTCTCGCCACTTCAGTTCGCGAGTCAAAAGTTCTTACGTCGCGTCGAAACAATTCTCGAGGAGACAGGAATGAATCCGGCATACCTCGAGCTCGAAATCACGGAGTCCGCCGCCTTATCCTATGAAACGGCGACCTATGAAAAATTAGCACGACTGCAGGAACTCGGTATTCTTGTTTCCCTCGACGACTTCGGTACTGGTTAATCGTCCTTTAAACAACTTTGTTCATTACCGATTCAGTTGTTAAAGATTGATCGCTCGTTCATCAGTTCTTTATTTGACGGCAAGAATCAACAAGCCATCGTTCAATCGATGATTCAATTTGGACATAATCTCGAGATGGAGGTCTTAATTGAAGGAGTAGAAACGATGGAGCAGGTAGTAATGTAAGCGTTAATATAAAAAAGAGAGTGCGATTCCACTCTCTTTCCCTTTCCTTAGCAAAAAATGTTATACCCATTGTCCTTTCCAATTCTTTTCAATTAGGTTTGGAGGGTTAATCGTAATTAACTGATTTAATAAAACTGCTTCATTGTTTTCATAAATTTCATCAATCAACCAATCTTCTAATTTCTTTTCTAGAACTCGCTCGCAATCTTTCCAGTAAAACGGGCGTTTCTCTAAGTGATGCGCATCACTAGCAATAAGATGGGCTTGTGCATTTTCTAGTAACGCAATTGCGAAGCGCTGTACGTCCTTACCGTACTTTCCAACTAAACTAGCACATGTGACTTGACTGATCGCACCATTCGAAATTAATTCAAATAATAGAGACGGATTTTGAATAAATGCCTTGTTCTTTTCTGGATGCGCAACAATTGGAATGTAGCCATCTGAAATCAATTCAGCAAATACTTGACGCGCGTATGATGGAATCCCGCTCGACGGGAACTCAATCAAGATGTAGCGCGACTCATTCAACGTTAACGCTTGCCCTGCTTCTATGGCTTCCATCAATTCACCAATCAAACGAATCTCATGCCCCGGATAGACAGTGATTGGAATATCACGTTGTTTCAATAACACGTTGAATTCATTCACTGTCAACTTTACGTCGACGTCTTCTGTCTCGAATTGCGGATGATAGAGATGTGGTGTCGCGATGATCCGTGACACCCCCTCGGCAGCTGCTTGTTCTGCTAACTGTAACGCGTGCTCGACACTAGACGGACCGTCATCGACGAGCGGCAATATATGACAATGAATATCAACCATGTGAATGTCCCTCACTCATAAGAATAGTAGTATTGATATGCTGAATCATCTGTCAGTTCACGACGGTTCAAGACGACGCCAAGGATTTTGGCCTCAGCGAGATCGAGTTGTTCTTTCGCTTTTAAGACACGTTGACGATCAGACGTTGTACAACCAACGACAAGTACGACACCATCCGTGAGCTTAGATGTAATCCGACTATCTGCCACTTGTAGCAATTGTGGTGCATCAAAGATAATCACATCAAAGTCTGCTCGTAGTTGTGATACAAGGTGCTCCATCGCGCGTGACGATAATAACTCTGCTGGGTTCGGTGGAATCGGACCTGCTGTCAAAATGGATAAGTTATCGACCTTTGTCGGTAAAATGGCTTTTTCTTTTTCTGCCTGACGTGTCAGAAGACTTGATAGACCTAAACCATTTGCAACTTTGAACGTATAGTGTACTGTTGGACGGCGCATATCCGTATCGATGATTAAGACTTTTTTTCCTTGTTGCGCATAAGCGACTGCAAGATTGGACGAAGTCGTTGACTTCCCTTCCCCTTGCGTAGCAGATGTAACAAGAATCGCTTGAATCTCACGATCGACAGCCATGAATTCAATATTCGTTCGAATCGTCCGATATTGTTCAGCTACGGGCGATTTCGGTTGTGTCACCGTAATCAGCTTCCGTGCGTCTTTATTCATTTTACTTTTCTTAGCCATATTGTTTGAACGCCTCTCGTTTGGCTGCTTTTGATGAAGATTTGAATACTTTACTATCGATATCTGGAATACTACCTAAAACTGGTAGGTCAAGGATTTGTTGGACTTGTTCTTCTGTACGGATGCGGCGATCGAGTACTTCACGCAAGAAAGCAAGACCGACACCTAATAAGAAACCTACTACTGCAGCAATCGCTGTATTTAAGATGATGTTCGGACTGACCGGTGATGTTGGAATACCTGAAACCGATAATACTTTGACGTTATCGACGTTCATTAACTTCGGAATATCTTCACTAAATACGTTCGCAACAGAGTTCGCAATGTCTGAAGCGAGTGCTGCATCTTTACTTTGAACGGACACGTTAATGACCTGAGAGTTCTGTTCACTTTCGACCGTGATCATATTGTTAAGTGCAGATACACTTGACGGAGCATTTGATACTTCTTTTTGAACCTTTTCTAAGATCGCTGGACTTTTAATGATGACACGATATGTATTAACGAGCGTCACCGATGACTGGACTTGTTGCGCATCAATGATGTTGTTCTCTTGTTTTTTCGGTGTAACGAGGATTTGCGTTCCTGCTTGATAGGTCGGCTTAATTAAAAAACTACTGACAGCAAACGAAATCAAGGCTGCTACAATCGTTAGCGCTAGAATCCGCCAAAACTATTTACGTAAAATTGAAAATAATTCCTGCAAGCTAATCGTTTCATTCATGGTTTAATTATTCTCCTTTATTTGTCTAATTCAACGTTTTCTAACACAACTAAAAGTTAGTATAACAAATTTTTGGGAAATGGTTGATGTTTTTTAGGAAATGTCATACGTTTTTTGAAAAACATTGCGTATAATAAAATATGAATTGTTTCAATTTTACATTCATTCCTGCAATCAGACATAGGAGGATTTTTTATGCACCGCTCGCTTCAAGCCTTACAATTTTATACCTCTCACTCTGTTGAGGATATTTCTCGGCTGCATGAACGGATCCGTTCAAGTCTTGCTTCGACGGAATCTCTGACCGATACGATGATTCGCATCACAGGTCAACCGCCGCTCATTCCCTACGAAGAAGATACGGTGACTGCGGCGGAATGGGAAGCATTTCTCAGTGGAAAACATCATCCCGTTCTCGCTGATTTTTACGGCACGCTCGTTGCCCGTCCGCTGCTGGATGAAGATGGTCCGCTTCCAGATGAAGGGGAAGAAGTACTTCCGACACTCTCACGAAGTCATCGGGAGCCCGAATCAAAACGTCGTAAAAAAGAGAAGGATATTCCACATGCCGGTGCTAAAAAACCAGTTCCATGGGGCTGGATTGCACTATTGATTCTTTGTTTCTTGCTTGGTGCCGGTGGAACATACGTCTACTCGACATACTTCGCTCATTCGGCAGATACGACACCTAATGCAACAGTCGAAAAACCAGTCACCGTCGAGAAAACAAAGGAACAAAAACCTAAAAAAACAGAAACTGCTTCTCCTGTCGATGATGTACTGTATGTCAAAACACGTTCGAGCAATATTTATCAAGAAGAATCAATGACGACGTTACTCTACGAAGCTGACTTTGGAGACGGATACCGAATTGTTGAGAAGAAAGACGGTATCACAGAAGTGGAACTATCCGATGACTTAACAGGATTTATCAAAACAGCTGATACAACGAAACGTTTGGAAGGTGAACCGCTCGCTGACGAAACACTCCTAACTTGGGTGAACGATCAACTCGATACAAGCTTCGTTACAGGTACACTCATTGACCTTATCGGTAAAACAAGCACAGAGTTGAATAGTCTTTATGGACCAGCTGATCGGACATTCGAAGACGAATTACACGATTATGTATTTTATGGTGATCATTTCTTCGTTTTAAAAGATGACCGCGTCATTGCGATCGATTGGACGAACACGGATATCACGAATGCGCAACTCGCTTCGCTTGCCCCGCTTCAACTCGAAACGGAAACAACAGGACTCATCACGAGTAACTCGTATCGACTGCAACGCTTTGAAAAAGAAGGTACGGTTAGTCGCATTCGTTTAGCTGAACAATCGTTTTAAACGAAAAGAGGCTGGGACATAACTAGCTGAATTTAACGAGAAGAAGGAATTGCCATCACTCAGGATGTGCAATTCCTTCTTTTTTCATTATCTCGCGTCAAGTTGCCCTTCG